>JBARNL010000417.1:0-1786 GCA_049802955.1 Candidatus Angelobacter sp. | reverse complement strand
GTCCGGCACTGATAATTTTTTCAAGGTCTGCGCTATGAATGGGAACATCTTCAAAACTGGGCGTGGCGCGGCGCTCTTTTACGGCCTGGCTGAAGGGTTTCTCTGCGGCAATTTTTGCCATCAAATCTGCTCCCGTACAATTAAGCGGCAATTGTTTCACAGGGATTCATGGATTAGCCAGAACGCGACCTTGCAGCTGCATCAAAACTTCTATGGCTTTAGAGCAGTACAACAAGAAGCGCCGATTTAATGAGACGCCCGAACCTGAAGGCAAACTGGCGCGCGGAGAACAGCACCGCTTTGTGGTGCAGAAACACCGCGCCTCGCATTTGCATTATGACTTCCGGCTGGAAATGGATGGCGTATTGAAATCGTGGGCGGTGCCCAAGGGGCCGTCGCTTGATCCCGGCGACAAGCGACTGGCGATGCAGGTGGAAGACCATCCAGTTTCATATTTCCATTTTGAAGGCAAAATTCCTGAAGGCAATTACGGCGCCGGCACGGTGATGGTCTGGGACACCGGGACCTGGCAGCCGCTGGGCGATGAGCACGCGATGCTGAACAAGGGAGACCTGAAGTTTCAACTCAATGGTGAAAAGCTGAAAGGCGAATTTGTGCTGGCCAAGATGCGCTCGCGCAGGCCGGGATCGAAAGGCACGGAGTGGCTGCTGATCAAGAAAAAAGATGATGCAATGAAGCCGGGCTTCAATATCGACAAGCTCGATTACTCGGTATTGACCAAGCGCAGCCTGAATGAGATTGCAGGCGATGAAGGCTCGGACGAATGGCAGAGCAATCGCAAGGCCGGGAATAGCAAAGGGAGGGTCCGCAAGGGCGCGGAGTGGCTGGTCGCATCGGGAAATCGGGAGACCGGGAAATCGGGTAATCGAAAAAAGCAAGAGCCTGAAATCAAGGTAGCCAAATCCGGCGTCTCCCGAAAACCCACCCTTTCCGCAAAAAACGCGGAAAAGATAGGGCACCCACAGAGACGTACGAAGAAAACCAGCGTAAAAAAAAAGACCCGCAAAGCAGCGTAAACGGCACGCAACCTGAAAAGATAATTGCAGAGAATCTGCACAAACTACTGGCGCAAACACCCAATGTTCTTCGCGCCGCCATGCCGCGGGAAATTCATCCCATGCTGGCCACGCTGGTGGAACAGCCTTTCGATGATCCGCAGTGGCTTTATGAAGTCAAGTGGGACGGCTATCGCGCGGTGGCATTCATCAGTGATGTGGGCGCGCGGCTGGTTTCCCGCAACCAGAATGACTTGACCGGCGAATTTCCTGAGATCGCGCACGCTATGCAAGATTTGCCGGTGGAGAGCGCCATTCTGGATGGCGAAGTGGTAGCGCTGGATGAAGAAGGGCGACCATCGTTCAGCCTGATGCAGCAGCGGACCGGCATGACTAGCCCGGGCACGCGTGGTCCGCGTAATCGCGCGCTGCCAATCGTTTACTACGCGTTTGATCTGCTCTACCTCAACGGATACAACTTGATGGCAGCGCCGCTGGAGCAGCGTAAAGCGCTTCTTCAGCAAACCATCCCAACGGAGAAAGGCTTTCTGCGTTACTCCGATCATTACCCGGAACAAGGGACGGCGCTCTACAGCGTGGCGCGGGACAAGGGATTGGAAGGGATTGTGGCCAAGCTGCGCACGGGTGTTTACGTGCAAAAGCGTTCGCGCGAGTGGTTGAAGATCAAGATCACGCGGCGGCAGGAGTGCGTCATCGCCGGATACACTGATCCAAAAGGATCAAGGGAAAATTTTGGGTCGATTGTACTT
>JBARNL010000416.1:0-5593 GCA_049802955.1 Candidatus Angelobacter sp. | reverse complement strand
ACCACGGACTTCGGCCCATCTGCGGCCATGCAGGACAGGCAGCAAAATAGCGACAGAATGGCAAAAAAAGTCTTCATGCGGGAAACATCATTGTACCGTTATTAAGAACGATTCATGGCAGGAATATTGCAGCCAATTACCGAAGTTTGCGGACCATCAACCGGTAAATGCCAGCAAATCAGTGCCGCAGGCAAAGCAGGCGTCTGGATTATGGGCCTGAAGCTGCGCAAAAGAGTAGGTCCCGGTCGCCAGCGCAATCACCGGCACGCCCACCGTCCTTGCTGCATCGATATCGGAAGGCGTGTCGCCGACAACGGTCACAGATGCATGTTTGCCCAGGCTCTGCCGCGCGAGGTCAATACCGTGCTGGAAGATTTCTGCACGCAGTTCTCGGGGAAATGAGAATGACGCGAACTTGAACATCGGCTTCAGTCCGGCTTTCTCCAGCTTTAGCCAGCCTACGGCTTCCAGATTCCCTGAAGCCGCTCCCAGCAGCTTGCCCCGATCGCGAAGATACGAAATCAGCTTCAGAATCGATGGGCAAAGCTCAGGATTCAGATGTTCGCGGTTCTGCTGCACCTCCGCGCACATCCGGGCCACGATCTGTGGCATATGAGTATCAATTGCGGCATCCTTCAGACCTGCGCGTTGCAGCACGGCCTTCAGGATGCCCACATCGGTATTGCCGTGGACCGGCACGCCTTCAATACTGGCCTCAATGCCCAGGACATCGCGTATGGCGGTGCGGAAGGCAAAATAGTGGACGGCGTCCCGGCTGTTCAGCAGCGTGCCGTCAATATCGAAGAGAAAAGCGTCGGCGCTGTCCCACTGAAATCCGGGACGCACAAACGCTTTTCCTCCATCAGGGGCTGGCGCAAGGTTTGGCACGTTCAATTGGATTCGATTACAGGCTCGCGGGTCTTAGCGGACAAGCTTTTGTTTTTCCAATAGCGGCGGTTTTTCGCTTCGTACAGGACGCCTTCCGCCATCTCGCAGCTGGCGTACATCCAGCTTCAACTCAGCTATTGTCCGGCTGAGTGTGTTACGGTGCATGCCCAATTCCCGGGCGGCTTTGCACTGATTCCCCCGGTTCTGCTGCAGGACGTTCATGATGAAGCGCTTCTTGAATTCACGCACGGCTTCAGAATAAAGAATGCCGCTGCTATACATTTGCGCTACGAGTGCTTCGAGCTGGTCCTTCACAGAGTCTCCTCACTTTCCAGATGCGCCAATATCTTGTTTTTGTCGCTTTGCTCCAAACCGCCAAGCAGCTTGTTCCCGCCGTAGTTGTTGTTGCTCCTGCTGCAGGCCGCTCGGCGCGTGTTCGGCCTCACGACTTATTCACTTTTTTGTTGCTCCCGGACTGGGCCCACCGCGGAGTTTGATGATCCCGGCACGAAACTTCTGGCGAACATCAGAAGGGGCCAGCCAACTTGCACCGCGTCCCGCCACCAGAAAGTAACTTGCCAGTTGTGAGCCAGACAGCTCTGTTGACTCGGGTACAAAAGCCGTGATCGCCATTAACCCGGCGGTCACTATCACCATGCCGCGAACAAAACCAAACGCTGCTCCCAGCGCGCGATCAACTGATCGGAGCCCTGCTTCGTGCACCATCCAGCGAGCTATTCTTGCCAGAGCGCCCGCCAGCAGGACCACGGACACGAAAATCGTAAGAAATCCCGCCAAATCCGCAAATGCCGGCAATTTGACGTACTGCAAAAACCACGGGGAAAGCTTGCCGTATCCCCACGCCGCCAGCAGGAAGCCGACCACTGCACCCGCCAGGCAGATTACTTCAAAAAAAAATCCCTGCGCCGCCGCCAGAAGCGCCGATAAAAGCATGATCACGAGGATGATCCAATCAAGCGCATTCATGCCATCGGCTTCTCAACCTGCGGGCAACTCGCGTCCCGCCAAAATCCTGTATGCCTCTATGTACTTCTCGCTGGTTTTGCGCGCAACATCTTCCGGCAATGAAGGCGCAGGAGGCTGCTTGTTCCACTTGATCGCTTCCAGATAGTCGCGAACAAACTGTTTGTCAAAAGATTCCTGAGCTTTGCCCGGCTGATATTTATCTGCCGGCCAGAAGCGCGATGAATCCGGGGTTAGGACTTCATCCGCCAGGATGAGCCCCTGCGATGTCTGGCCGAACTCAAATTTGGTCTCGGCGATGATGATGCCGCGACCGGCTGCAAAGTCTGCCGCGGTCTTATAAATCTTTAACGTCAAATCGCGCAGTTTCTCTGCCAGCTCTTTTCCCGTGCGCTTGGCCATTTCCTCGATCGAGATATTTTCGTCGTGGCCGGTGAGCGCCTTGGTGGCCGGAGTGAAAATCGGTTCGGGCAGCTTGTCCGATTCTTTAAGGCCCGATGGCAGCTTAATGCCGCAGACTGCGCCGGTCTGCTGGTACTCTTTCCATCCCGATCCGGAAAGATAGCCGCGGGCCACGCATTCAATATCAATCATCTGCGCTTTCGTCACCAGCATGGAGCGGCCGCGCAGATCGTCGGCATATTTTTTCAGCGGAGCGGGGTACTGCTCCACGTTGGCCGTGACCAGATGGTTCTTGACCACGTCTTTCAGGAAATCGAACCAGAAAAGCGAGAGCTGCGTAAGCACGCGGCCTTTTTCCGGAATGCCAGTCGCCAAAACATAGTCGAACGCGGAGATACGGTCCGTGGCGACGAACAGAAGTTGTTCGTTCAGGCTGTATAAATCGCGAACCTTGCCGCGAGCATGGAGTGTGAGTTCCGGGAAATCAGTTTGTAAAAGAATTCGGCTTTGGGCGCTTTGACTTGTCATACAGGAATACGTGGCGAGGTCGTATTCTAGCCTCTCAACTATTTTTGTCAACCGTGGAAATCACGAAAATAAAATGCGCAAGCGAATGTATCGCATAAAAAAAATCAGGGAAATGCACAAGCCCTGAAACCCGCATGGATCAAGGATTTTCTTGCATTGATTTTCACGGGACTTTGTAGTACCGGTTACTAAAAATTAAACCTGCGGCAAAAAATATTTTTTTAAAATAGAAAAATATCGGCCTCAAGAATTCGCGCAGCTTCTGGTATGCGGTTCGCCGATGAATCTCATTCAGATAATTGGCTTGACGAAGAAAAAAATCTTTGAACGAGATCGAAGAAAATTACGGGCGGACCTCAACCCTTGTCCCTACCGGAACCAGCTTCCAGATTTCTTCAATCTCTGCGTTGGTTACGGCAATACAGCCATCCGTCCAGTCGATTTGGCGATGTAGCGGCCCCAGATAAGCGAAAGGCCTGGCCAGTCCATGGATCATGATTGCGCCGCCGGGCCGTTGGCCCATACTGCGCGCTGTTTGCCGGTCCGCCGCGCTGGGATAAGAGATGTGCAATGACAGATGGAACTGGCTATGCGGGTTCTTTGCGTCGATGATGTAGTCGCCCTCAGGCGTTTTGTGATCGCCTTCAACCCGCTTAGGGCCCACAGGGACTGATCCGAGCGCTACTTTATATGTTTTGAGAACTTTGCCGCCGCTGAACAGCGTCATGCTGCGGGCAGATTTCAAGATGATGATCTTGTCGGCCTGAGTTGGAGCAGCAACCGCCGCGGAACACAGTCCCAGGATGAAGAGTATCGTGAGCTGAACGCGGCAGTCGCGCATAATCGCTTGACGTTTACGCTGAAGCTGCCCGCGGCATTCCGCCTTCCGCGCCAAACTTCACGGAAACGATCTTCGATACCCCCGGCTCCTGCATGGTCACTCCATACATCACCGGCGCAATCGACATTGTCTTTTTGCTGTGCGTGATGATGATGAATTGCGTCTGCACGGCCATTTCCCTGATCAACTCAGTAAAGCGCCCGATATTAGCTTCATCCAGCGGCGCGTCAACTTCGTCCAGGATGCAGAAGGGGCTGGGCTGATACTGGAAGATGCCAACGAGTAGTGAGAGCGCCGTAAGCGCCTTTTCTCCGCCGGAAAGCAGGAGCACGTTTTGCAGCTTTTTGCCCGGAGGGGAAGCGACTACGTCGATGCCGCTTTCTGCGGTATTCACTTCATCGGTCAGGCGCATAAAGGCCTGCCCACCGCCAAACAGTTTGCGGAAGGTAAACTGGAAATTCTCATTGATGCGATCAAACGCTTCCTGGAACTTCTGCCGTGAGAACTCGTCGATCTCCTTAATGGTGGCCTGCGTGTTCTCAATGGATTCCAGCAGGTCTTTGCGTTGTGTCTCCAGAAACTGATGGCGGGTTTCGGTCTCTTTGAATTCTTCCAGCGCCATCATGTTGACCGGACCCATATTGTCCAGCTTGGTGCGCATCTCGCGGTAGGTATTTTCGTCCAAAGCCAGTTGCTCGCCTTCGACTAGAGGAATCTCATTGTTGGCCCGCAGCTCGTCAGCGCTGATGCCCAGCTCGTTCAAGCAGGATTCAGCCATGTGCGCCAAATCAGATTGCAACTTGGCCAGCAGCGTGCCGATCTCGCTCTTGCGCGCGCGCGCGGCGTCCAACTCAAGGCGTGCAGCTTTCAATTCCTGATCGATTTCCGCGATGCGGGCGCGTACCTGATCGGACTCATGCTGTAGGTGGACTCCAGTGGCTTCCGCCGCAGATTTCTCGATGCGCAGCGCTTCCAGCCGATCCGCGATTTGCCTGTTTTCCGCTTCACGCTGCACTTTCTCAGCCGCCGCAGATTGAATCTGCGTCTGTAATGACCCAACCCGCTGCCTGGCTTCGGTCGCAAGGGCCTCAATCCGCTCCAGAGCCGATGCCGCTGTGCGCCGCCGCTCTTCCACTACCGCCAGATGCGCTGCCGCGTGCGATGCAGCTTGGGCCGCTTCGTCACGCGCGGTCTTCAATGAGACTACGCGCTGCTGCGCCACCTTCATCTCGTCTTCCAGCGCCTGGCGCTTCTGCTCCAGCGCTTCAGCCTGCTCGCGCCTTTCTGCGACAACAATTTCCTTTTCATTGCGCGCGGAGCGTGTCCGCTCAATCTCCAGGCGATACGTGTTCAGGCGCTGCTCGGTACGCGCCAGATCAGATTCCATTTGCTTGAGCGCATGCCCTGACGTAAGCGCCTGCTTTTCGGCTTCACGACGTTCTTCTTCCAGCGTGCTGAGCAGCTTGCTCAATTCCGTCAGTTCGCGCCCAAGCGTCTGCACTCGCGCTTGCTCGTTCCGAATGGCAGCTTCCAGATCGGAAGCAATCTTGCCGATTTCGCGCAGCTCGCGCTTCAGTGACAGCGGGCCTTCTTTGCGCTGCTTGCCGCCTGTAACCGTTACGTTGTGGAAGCATTCGCCGGTGGCGGAGAGGAAATAAGCGTCGGGGTTTTCCAGCGCCAGATTGCGTGCGATGCTCGCGTCCGCCGTGATGTAGCCATCGCGCAGCTTGGGCAGGACGACCTCCAATGACCGGCCAAAGCCATCTAGTACGCGGATGCAATTCTTTAGCGAGACCAGTTCTTCATGCCGCTCTGAAGTGGGAGCAGGCGCATTGCTGGCGACGAAAGAGAATTTGGCCTGCGCATCTTCAGGGTGGACAAGGAAAGTCGCGCGCCCGTCAACATCCGATTGCAGGAGCCGCATGCCTTCATTGGCCGAATCCCACGATT
>JBARNL010000415.1:0-4211 GCA_049802955.1 Candidatus Angelobacter sp. | reverse complement strand
GCTCACACCTGGCGATAATCCGCCGCCGCTAATGCATATCGCGGAGAAGACCAGCCGCGAATGGATCTATGCATGGATCAAGAACCCGCAGGCGTATGCGGCATCGGCGACCATACTAAACTTCCAGCTCAACGATCAGGACGCAGCAGATATTTCGGCTTTCCTGATGGCCCAAAGCACGCCTTCCGCGGCCTCGAAAGTTGAGATCAAAGCCGCCGCAACCGCGACCGGCGCTGATGCATCAACCGAAGCAACAACTCTATACGGCGCGTCGTTCTGCTCTTCCTGTCACGCCGTGCAAAATGAAGCTGGCAATCTGGTCGGCGGCAATTTTGGGCCGGAGTTGACTCTAGTCGGCAACAAAGTAAATCCGGATTGGCTGCGCCGCTAGCTCAACATCCCGCGGCCTACCATCCTGACACGCGGATGCCGCACTACCGCATGGATGATAAGCAGGTAGCGCTGCTTGCCAGCTTCCTGCTGGCCAAAGAAGATAATGATCTGCTGGCAAACGTGCATCTTGCACCTTCCAACGCGGACAGTGTAGCGCACGGCAAGAAGCTGGTTGTAGTCCGGCAGATTATGCTTCATGCCCGGAGCAAACACCACCTTCGCCAGCGCCCTGCTGCCGACGCGAGTGAGGTCAGGAGCAAAGTTCTGCGGCGGATTCACGCCATTGATCTGGTGGCACGCGGCACAGCCGCTCTCCGTAACATCGCCGCCAGGATCCACGACCCACGCTCTTTCGGTGCGGGGCTGAAGATGCCGAAGTTTACGCTGAGTGACGCGCAGACTGACGCGCTGGCTACGGCCCTGCTCGCCGAGACCGACCGCGCTGCCACTTATCCGAAAGAGTTGATCATCAGCTGCACTCGGTCTTCGAACTATCATCCCGGCGGCGACGCCGGCAAGCTGATGGATGATCTCCGTTGCCTGAGCTGCCACGCCATTAACGGCAATAGCGGTGACATGGCGCCGCTCCGCCACATTGCAGGACTGGCATCCGATGAAGCGCGAGATGCTCATTGGAACACGGTTTGCTGACGTGCCGCAGATTCATTTGGTCAAGATGCCCGGCGGCGACCGCACGCAGCTTACGTTTTTTCCCGGATCGCACCGGCGGAGGACACTTTGGCCCCAAGGGTGACTACTTTACATTCTCCAAAGACGTTAGCGGCGGCGAGTGGTTCCAGATTTATCGTTATGACATCGCCAACGGAAACGTGACCCTGTTAACGGTTTTTACGCAAGCTAGATTTGTCCTCCGCCAGCGGGTTACACGGGAAATTGTGCTAGCTCCGCATTTGAGCCGCAAAGCACCACGCCAACGCGCTCTCCTGGATGAGGTTTGTAAATGCCGCAAAGCAGCGCTGCGAAAGCCGTGGCGCCGCCGGGCTCGGCGATCAAGCGCAATTGCCGCCACAGAGTGCGCTGCGCTTCAATAATTTGTTCATCGCTGACCAGCAGTGATTGCGGCACAAATTTCTGCGCAATAGGAAACATCAACTCGCCCACGCGACGAGCGCCGAGAGAGTCCGCGGCAACGCCTCCGGTATCAACATCCACCACCTGCCCGGCAGCCAGCGACTTGTGCAATGTGGGCGCGCACTCCGGTTCCACGCCTATCACGTGTACCCGAGTCTGGTACCAGGCGGCCACACCGCCAATCAGTCCGCCACCACCTACGGCGATCAGCACAGAATCCAAGCTGCGCACCTGCTCTTCTAATTCCATGCCAAGCGTCCCCTGGCCGGCGAGCACGCGGGCATCGTCATACGCGTGGATTGCCAGCGCGCCCGTTTCCAACGCGCGTTCCTTGCTTGCGGCAAGCGCTTCAGAGTAGCTTTTGCCGGTAATAGTGATGGCAGCGCCGTACTGCCGCAGCCGTTGAACCTTATTCTTGGGCGTAATTACCGGAACAAAAATTTCTGCACAATGGCCAAGCTTGTGCGCCGCATAGGCAACAGCCGCGCCGTGGTTTCCGCCGGAAGCTGCAATCACGCCGGCTTCGCCAATGTTTGAACTCAGAATGCAGTTGAACGCGCCGCGCGGCTTGAAAGAGCCGGTATGCTGAAGGCATTCAAGCTTGAAGAAAATTCGCGCGTCAATGCCGAAGGCCTTTTCTTCCAACGCAAGTACTGGCGTGCGACGGACATGCGTAACGATCCGTCTGCCTGCATCCTGGATTTCAGTGCGAGAGATCATTCGGCTTTGCGCGATTTGGCTTGGCTGCTCCATGTGGCGACGGAAGGCTTTGGCTGGTCATCTACCATAAGGCGGAAAATATCCGGACGCGAATAGTGGCCAACGGCGTCAAAATCAAACTTGGCCTTGGGCAGCGAACCGCGATCCAACTCAGCCAGCAGGATTGTTTCATCTTCAAAGTTCGGCCCGGCCAGAAATTCTCCAAAAGGGCTGACAATGCAGCTTCCGCCGCGAGAAAGCACCGTATCCGATTTTTCTCCGAATGCGGTGGAGTAATTCTTGGGGAAGTCGCTGCGGCGGTTGAACTGGTTGCAGCCCAGCACAAAACAGCGGCCCTCCGTGGCAATATGCTGCATGGTGGCAGACCATGTGGGGCGATGGTCGGCTGTGGGCGCGCAATAAATTTCAATGCCCTGGGAATACATAAAGGTGCGCAGCAGCGGCATGTAATTTTCCCAGCAGATTACCGCGCCCAGCTTACCTAGCGGCGTATCAAATACCGGCATGGTCGAACCGTCGCCATAGCCCCAGATCAGCCGCTCAGAAGCGGTCGGCATCACCTTGCGGTGCTTGCCCAGAAAGGCTCCATCAGGCGCAAAGAAAAGGACGCAGCAATAGAGTGTTCCGCGCTCGCGCTCAATCACGCCCATTACAAGATAGACGGAATTAACCCGGGCCGCTTTACTTAATGCATCGACAGTGGGACCGGGGATTTCCACGGAACTCTCAAAGTAGCGCTTGAAGTCTTCGCGTCCGGCATCCGTGCGCCAGCCGACCACAGCGCCAAAGTCGAGCCCGCGCGGATAGCCGGAGATAAATGCTTCCGGGAAGAGTACAAGTTTGGCACCCTGCTTCGCGGCGTCGCGGGTCAGATCCAGCGCTTTGGCCAGCGTTCTTTTACGATCAAACGCAACGGACGCAGCTTGAACCACTGCCACAGTTACAACGCTGCTTACCGGCTCATTTTTGGCGGAACGCTTCATGTAAAGACGAAAAACTATAACAGCAAATATTGATTTTACTGTAGCCACCCCGCGCCCACTCCCGAGCTGCTGGTTGCATCTTTAATATGTGTATTGTTGGAAAGTCTAATGGTAAGCTCCATGGGTTAGGATGAAAAGCCTAGGTTTATCAGGTACTTACAACAATTTAGTTCGACAAATCGGCGTGATGGTAAGAAAATAACAGATTGTTGCTTCCGGAGCTCGGGTAAGTGTCTTTCAAACCAGTTCGGTTGAGTCGGCGTGTCTCAGTTCTTTGGGGCGCGATGGCACTCGTTTGTCTGCTCACCGGCAGCATCTTTGCCCAAAGCGCTTCACCCGAAACTTCACAGCCGATTGACGCCACCGGCGGATTCCTTCAGCGAGAAGGCGCACAGCCCAGGTTTGAAGGCGCAAGCAAGCTTTCTTCTGACGCGCGCGCGGCCCTGACACAAGGCCGCATCTTTAGCGTTCCGCATTTTTCTGGGTCGTTTGAATCCCAGGGAAAAGCGTATCCGTTTACGATGGTAGGCAAAAAACCTCAATCGAACACGACAACCAAAATTCCGGTACAGATCATTCCTATTTCACTTTTCTTTGAAGAGTTTGCGGATGAGAAAGGCGTGCCAATCGTTCTCGATCCCGGTGCCATCGTTCCGCGGGTACAGGCGTCGCCTAATTTCCACGATGCTGAGTACGCAACCGGGACCACACAATTTGCCGACGCGGTGCAACGGGCGGAATTCGACGCCATCGCGGACAAGGAGTGGCACACGCTTCTTGGCGCTCCGCAAATTATGAAGCCGCTCAGGATTGCGGTGCCGCGAGGCGATGCCAAGGTTTACCGCAATCCCAGCACCGGCGTGCTGTATGCGATCGTGGACACTGATTTTTTTCTCTCGCAGTTGAATACGATGATCCAGATGGCAAATCTTTCGCCGGACGCGCTGGCCATCGCACTCACACAAAATGTTTTTCTTGCGCCGCAGAAAGACATTAAGAAATGCTGTGTGCTCGGCTTTCACA
>JBARNL010000414.1:0-10533 GCA_049802955.1 Candidatus Angelobacter sp. | reverse complement strand
ATATTCTGCACGACAAGCCAGAATCCAAACATCAGCAGAAGCGACGCGAGTGTTGGCGTATCCGATTTAGGAAGCCAGCGCACCAGGAGCCAGTGGACCGCCATTCCAAAAACAAAAAAAACCGGCAGGGCGATTACCGAGCCAAGAATGGGATCAACATGAAAGCGTTGAAACATTTCCAGAGCAAAGTACGCGCCCAGCATCAGGAACCCGGCATGCGCCAGGTTTACGATCTTCATCACGCCATAGATGACGGTCATTCCTACTGCCATCGCCGAATACACTCCGGCCAGCAGCAGGGACTTCAATAGCAGGTCGAGATACTCGACAGCATCCATGGGGTTGGATTGGTCCCTGTTTCTTGTTTACTTGGTTGGCTCCGGAGCTACTGCTTCGCCGGTTGCCGCATCTTTGGGGTAAACGATATCCACTTTGTTGCCGGGCTTATTTTGCGTGATCACAAAGGGATATTCAGCCTGTCCGTTGGCGGCAAATTTCAAGACCTGGCCGGGGAGCACGGAATCCTTCAACTGCGCTTTTTTTAGAGCATTGCGAATGGCTGTTTTATCCAGCGAACCGGCAGCCTCGATTGCCTGCGCAACGATGCGCATGCCGTCGTATGCCGGAGCGGCGTACCAGGAATCGACGTCATGACCGGTAAAGGCTTTATAGTCGGCGGCAAACTTCTTGGCCTGGGGGTAAGGCAGCTTGTTTGACCACCAGATGCCGGCAAAGATGTAATCGGTGCCCGCGCCCAGCGCCTGGCGGGCGTTGGCTTCTGGTCCGCGAGCTCCGTAGCTCACCATTTGATGGTGCAGGCCGTTCTGCAGGTATTGGCGATGCATGGTGATGTAATCAGGCAAATGCGCGTCAGAAAGGAAAATATCCGCGTGACTGTTCTTTACTTTCTGGAGTATGCCGGAAAAATCGGTGGCCCCCAGTTCGAACTTTTCATTGAGGACGATCTGGAAGTAGCCAGGATGCTTCTTTGACCACTCCGTGAAGCCCTGGACGTAATCGGTGCCATGGTCTGTGTTCTCTACCACCATGGCGACCTTCAGCCCCTTTTTGAGCTTGCCCTGGTCCATGAGAGATCCCAGAAATTCAGCCGATGTGGTTCCGATCAGCGCTACCGGGCTCAGAGTTCCAAACGCGTATTGATAGCCTTTGCCGAAAATCGCGGTTGCGCCGGCGCCGGTGGTGATCCACGGGGTCTTATAGCGGTCTGCCATCACGGATTCGGCTGTGCCAAGCGCAGTTGAGTAGCCGCCCAAAACCGCGACGACTCCATCTGAACTCATGGCCCGCTCGGTCAAAGAGGCCGACTTGCTGGAATCAGTGCCGTCATCGTAAAAGACCTCTTGTATCTTGAGTTTCTTGCCCTTGCTCTTCACCATGATGCCGCCGGCGTCATTGATCTGCTTGATGGCGAGCTCAATACCTTCCTTCTGGTATTGGCCGGGCTTGCTCTCGCTTCCGGTGGTGGGCAGGACCACGCCAATCTTGATAGTGTCGTCCGCTACGGCAGCGCGGCTGGACCCGGTGCAAAATGTTACTATTCCACCCAAAGCCAGTGCCAGTATTGAAGCGCGGCGGATGTTCTGGCTAATGCAAACTAAGGTTCCCCTCATGAATCCCTCCTCAACACAGTATGCGGCCCGACGTGACGAAGGCCGAAGTTTTTAAATATCAGCGACATGGCTGGTAAATACAGATGGTGCATGATATTCCTGCGAGTGCCGATTCACAAGTGGGAGCGTGAAATCGATTGAATTGCCCCTCAGACAGCCCTCGGCGCAAGGGCGTTCCGTGGACGATTTATGTTCTCTCTTCCATTTCCGCTTGACATCTGCGGTAATCCGACTACGCTAGTGTGCCAAATGAGGGTTCACGTCTGCCTGCCAGCGGAGGGCGCGGGCCTGTCCAGAGACAGGCGACAAGCGTGTTCCCCATGACCAGCATTCTTCAGTCAGCGACCGAGAGGCGGCTGAATTCTAATCCCTGCATTTTGAAATCGGGGAAGTGTTTGTAGCATGCGGCATTATGCTCAGTTTTGATAGTCAACAGTCAGATCAACATCACAGGGACCAGGTCCGGCCGGCCTGGCTCTTTTTCAGGAGGGCCATATGTCCAGTGTTGCATTGCCGGTGACTTCATCGAGCCAAATCTCGACTTCAAAAATTTGGGGAGTGATTCTAGCTTCCTCTGTCGGCACGATGATCGAGTGGTACGATTTTTACATTTTCGGCACCTTGGCCGCGTATCTGGCCCCCAAGTTTTATCCGCCCGGTAGTCAATTGTTCCAGTACATCGCTTATTTGGCCACGTTTGCCGTTGGTTTTATGGTGCGCCCCTTTGGAGCGCTTTTCTTTGGGCGGATCGGTGACGTTGTTGGCCGCAAATATGCCTTTATCGTTACCCTTACGATTATGGGCGGCGCTACCGCTCTGGTCGGCGCACTTCCCAGCTATGCGACCGCCGGCTGGTTCTCACCCATCGTTTTGATCGTATTGCGCGTGCTCCAGGGCTTGGCTCTTGGTGGTGAATATGGCGGTGCTGCCGTCTACGTAGCCGAACATGTTCCTGACACTCAACGCGGTTTCTATACCAGCTTTATTCAGATTACGGCCACGCTCGGTTTGTTTGTTTCGATTGCCGTGATCCTGGGAACGCAAAGCCAAATGAGCGACGCGGCGTTTAGAAACTGGGGCTGGCGCATTCCATTCCTGGGCTCTTTGATCCTGGTTCTGATTTCCTTGTATATACGGCTTCAGATGAAAGAATCTCCGATTTTCCAGCAGATCAAAACGACTGGAATGACCTCGGCAGCTCCTCTGAAGGAAGCCTTTACGGTGCCCGCGAATTTCAAGCTCTTTCTGATCACTTTGTTTGGAGCGACGGCTGGCCAGGGAGTGGTCTGGTACACAGGGCAATTTTTTGCTCTTTTCTTCATGCAGACCATCCTGCGAGTGCCCGCTCGCGACGCCAGCATCATTGTTGCCAAAGCGTTGTTGATAGGAATGCCGCTCTTTGTTTTGTTCGGCTGGCTCTCTGACAAGATAGGGCGCAAGAAAATCATTATGGCCGGATTAATTCTGGCCGCAGTGAGCTATCGCATTCCCGGGACCGGTATAGGCCTTTATCCCGCCATGCAACGCGCCGCGGGTAACAATGTGACACACGTTGGATCCACCAAAAACGCCGTAACCGGGGCGACGGTCCTTACGCCTCAAACAGTGGACGCAACCGGCAAGGCCATAACCGCTCCAATTGCCGCTAATGCGGATAAAACCAAATTGATGTGGCTTGTTTTCATCCAGGTGGTTTTTGTCACCATGGTTTATGGGCCAATTGCGGCGTTCCTGGTGGAATCATTCCCAGCGAAAATTCGCTATAGCGCGCTTTCGCTGCCGTACCACATCGGTAATGGAGTCTTTGGAGGCCTGGTTCCGCTGGTTTGCGTCTGGATTCCGGCAGCCACCGGTAATCCGTTCGATGGTCTCTATTACCCAATCGGCATCGCTGCACTCACGTTTATTATCGGCTCATTCTTGTTGCGTGATCCCAGAAACGTGAAGATCTGGCACGAGATTTCTATTCCTGCAAGTCAGCCTACCGCAGGCAGCGTCGGCAGGTAAACGCGGTCGGCCGCTTGCGCAGGAATGGCTTTAAAGGTGTAGGATAATCTGTTTCGGACTGGCGGGTGGCAGCCGTTGCCACCCGTTAGTTCGTTACGGGCCCAACCCCTGCGGGCCAGTGCGAGTTAGCGCATTTGATTTAAAAATCAAGAGGTCAAGGCCATGGCTGACGCTCGCGTACTGAAAGAAAGAGAACAAGAGACGGAGGTCAACGAGGCGCAGATCGCCGTCCATTGGAAAGAAGAGCAGTACTTTTATCCCAGCTCAAAATTTATTGGCCAGGCTTATCTGACCGATCCTGCCGTTGATCAGCGCTTCAGTGAAAAGAATTTTCCCGAATGCTTCCGCGAATATGCGGACCTTTTGAACTGGGACCAGTATTGGCACACCACCCTGGATACCAGCGATGCCCCGTTCTGGAAGTGGTACGCCGGAGGCAAGCTCAACGCCTGCTACAACTGCGTGGACCGTCATCTGGAAAAATACAGTAACAAGGCGGCATTCATCTTTGTGGGCGAGCCGGAAGATGTTCCGCCGGTTTCCATTACATACCAGGAGCTTTACTACCGCGTAAATGAGATGGCAGCTTTGTTGCGGGATTTTGCCGGATTGAAAGCGGGAGATCGTGTCACCATCCACATGCCCGTGGTTCCTGAGTTGCCGATCACGATGTTGGCTTGCGCGCGGCTGGGGGTGGTCCATTCCGTCGTCTTTGGCGGATTCAGTGGAGAGGCCTGCGGCATGCGCGCCGCGGATTCAGGCAGCAAAGTCCTGGTCACCATTGACGGCTATTATCGCAGCGGCATGATGACCGATCACAAGGAAAAGGCCGACATTGCGGTAAAAACGGCCAAGGACGAAAAGCATACGATTGAGAAAGTCCTGGTCTGGCGCCGCGAGGCGGGAAAATACAATTCCAAGACGCCGATGGTCGAAGGGCGTGATTTTTTTGTCGAAGATGTGCTGAAGAAATATCCAGGCAAGACCGTCGCGCCTGTGCCAATGCCCTCGGAAGCTCCGCTTTTTCTGATGTATACCAGCGGGACAACGGGCCGGCCCAAGGGCTGCCAGCACGGAACCGGCGGATATCTTTCCTATGTTACCGGCACCACGAAATACATTCAGGACCTGCATCCCACTGACGTTTACTGGTGCATGGCCGATATCGGCTGGATCACCGGGCACTCTTACATTGTGTATGGTCCTCTGGCGCTTGCGGCTACGTCTGTCCTTTATGAAGGCGTGCCAAACTATCCTGACGCAGGGCGGCCATGGCGCGTGGCGAAGCGCTTGAACGTAAATATTTTCCATACCTCGCCGACAGCGATCCGCATGCTGCGTAAAGCCGGTCCCGACGAACCCGCAAAGTATGACTACCACTTCAAGCACATGACCACCGTGGGTGAGCCCATTGAGCCGGAAGTCTGGAAGTGGTATCACGAGGTTGTTGGTAAAGGCGAAGCGGTGATCGTGGATACATGGTGGCAGACGGAGACCGGCGGCGTTCTTTGCAGCACTAAGCCGGCCATCGATCCCATGAAGCCCGGTAGCGCCGGCCCTGCTCTGCCGGGGATTTATCCGGTGATCTTTGATGAAGAAGGCAAAGAAGTAAAAAGCGGTTCAGGCAAGGCAGGGAATATCTGTATCAGAAATCCCTGGCCGGGAATGTTTCAGACGATTTATGGCGATCGCGACCGCTTTGTGGCGCAGTACTACCGCAAGTACAACAAGAATCCCAAAAGCAAAGACTGGCGCGACTGGCCGTATTTTGCCGGTGACGGCGCAGTGCAGGCTCCCGACGGCTACCTCAGAATTCTTGGACGCGTGGATGACGTAATCAACGTCGCAGGCCATCGGCTGGGGACCAAGGAGTTAGAATCAGCCTGCCTGATGGTGAATGAAGTAGCCGAAGCCGCCGTGATTCCGGTGGTGGATGAAGTAAAAGGCCGCGTTCCGGAAGTTTACGTTTCGTTAAAGCCCGGACAGCACAATGCCGCCGCCGTTTCAGACGCCGTAACCAAGGCTATCGAACATCAGATCGGAAAGATTGCTCGTCCGAAAAAAGTTCACGTTGTTCCAGACATGCCGAAGACGCGTTCCGGTAAAATCATGCGCCGGGTGCTGGCAGCAATCTCCAACCAGATGGATACCGGCGACGTCACCACACTGGCTAATCCGGATGTGGTGGAGCAAATTCGCGTTATGGTGCAGGGCAACCGCCCGGTCGTAACGAAAGATGTTCCTGAAGACGTAAAGCGTTTTGGAGAAGAGCGTTGACAGGGAAGCTGTAAGAAGGGCCCTGAGTTTCTGTTTTGCAATCGTAAAAAGAATCGCTGAAGGACCTGAGGAGGGAATTATGAGCGATAAGAAGGGCAAGGGAGTATCTCGCAGAGATTTCATCAAAATCGCCGGAACGGGTGGAATCGCCGCCGGAGCACTGGGGCCGGCATTCCTGTTTCCTGAACGCGCCGCGGCACAGCAGAAAACACTCAAGATTTTGCAGTGGAGCCACTTTGTTCCCGCTTACGACACCTGGTTTGACGGGACCTTCGCCAAACAGTGGGGCGAAAAACACAACACCAATGTGGTTGTTGACCATATCAATCTGGTCGATCTCAATACCCGGGCGGCGTCGGAAGCGCAAGCCAAAAAGGGCCACGATCTCTTCATGTTCCTGTCGCCGCCGGCCGCGTATGAAAACCAGGTTATCGACATGTCACACGTGTACCAGGAAGTGGAAAAGAAGCATGGCAAAAAGATCGACCTGGCGCACAAATCGACCTTCAACCCGAAGACCAAAAAATACTATGCATTTTCCGACTCCTACGCTCCCGATCCGGGCAACTGGCGGAAAGACCTCTTTTCACAGGTCGGCTTCCCCAACGGCCCTGATACCTATGACGATTTGCGCAAAGGCGCGAAGGAAATCAAAGCGAAATTCGGCAATCCCTGCGGCCTGGGGCTCTCCCAGGAACTCGATACCAGCATGGCCATGCGGGCGCTTCTGTGGTCATTTGGCGGCGCGGAGCAGGATGAGGCCGGCAACGTGACCATCAATTCCAAGAATACGATTGAAGCCTTGAAGTTCATGAAGGCCCTGTACGAAGAGTCGGAAACTCCGGAAGTATTCACCTGGACGCCGCCCTCGAATAACCAGGCGATGCTAGCGGGTAAGGTTTCCTACGTGGCCAATGCAATTTCCATCACGCGCCAGTCGGAAAGAGAAAAACTTCCCATCGACAAGAACATCATGATCAGCCGGGCATTGAAGGGCCCGGTGCGCCGCATCGCCGCAGAGCACGTAATGGACTGCTATGTGATCTGGGAATTTGCACAAAACAAGGACGGCGCACAGCAATTCCTGATTGATTACATTGATGCCTTCCATGAAGGTTTTGTCGCGGGACAGTTCTATAACTTTCCTTGTTTCCCGCAGACGGTCCCTAACTTGGCAAAGGAGATATCGAACGATCCTCGATCGACTCCGCCGGATAGATATAAGGTGCTGGGCGACGTGCTGGATTGGGCGACGAATGTCGGCTACCCCGGTTATTGCTCTGCTGCTATTGACCAGGCATTCAAGAGTTGGACAATTCCGACGATGTTTGCCACGGTTGCAAACGGCAAGGCAACGCCGGAGGACGCCGCGAAAACGGCGGAAGCAGAGTACAAACGCATCTTCGAACGCTTTAAATAAACTGAGGGACCTGAATGGCCGTAGTTGAAACCCGAAAGCTAACCAAAGTATTTAAGCAAGGAGAGCTCGGAGCAGTAAATGAAGTAGACCTGGAAACTCGCGAAGGCGAGTTTCTGGTTTTTCTGGGGCCATCTGGTTCCGGGAAAACCACGCTCTTGCGGATGATCGCCGGCCTGGAATCCCCCACGGCCGGCGAAATCCTGATTGGCGGCAAGGTGGTGAACGATCTCACGCCGCGGGAGCGCCGCATTGCCATGGTTTTCCAGAGCTATGCACTTTATCCGCATCTTACCGTTTACAACAACATCGCTTTTCCCCTGAAAGCGCAAAATATCGCCAAGAATTTGCACAAGGAAAAGGTCGAGTGGGCGGCTTCACTGCTCGGCATCCAGGGGCTGCTACAGCGCAAACCGCGGGAACTTTCCGGCGGGGAACGCCAGCGTGTAGCACTGGCTCGTGCCATCGTCCGTGAGCCCTCAGTCTTTTTGCTGGACGAACCGCTTTCCAATCTGGATGCAAAGCTGCGTCTTTCAGCCCGTGAAGAGTTGGAAAGATTTCATCGCCGCGTGGGCACCACCACCATTTATGTCACGCATGACCAGGTAGAAGCCATGGCCATGGGCGACCGCGTAATGGTTTTGAACAAAGGCGTGGTGCGGCAACTGGGAACGCCCAAGGACGTTTATGACGATCCTGCTGACACTTTTGTTGCGACGTTCCTTGGCTCGCCGCCGATGAATCTGATCGAACACGAAGACCTGATTATCGGATTCCGCCCTGAGCACTTCCGGCTAGCCGTGGACATGAAAGAGTCAGACAAAGTTTCCTTTAAGTTCCGCGTGGAAAACGTGGAGTATCTTGGCGCTGAGTTCATTCTTGCGGGTATCCTGGTGGGCGGCAAGCCTGACGGCAAGAAAGTGATTGCGCGTCTGCTGCTGGGACACAACTTTGAAGTGGGTGTTACCTATGACTTTGCCGTGCCGGCGCGCGAGTTGAAGTTCTTTGATCGAACGACGGAGAAAAAGGTCCCAGCGAGGGCCATTTCATGGCAGTAGGCACCGTGAAAATCAAATCCGCCGGCGCCGCAATAAGCCCAATGCTGGGTTTTGCCATGTTCAGTCCGGCGGTGCTGTACATCGTCCTGCTGATTGGCGCGCCTTTTGTGCTTGCCATTTTCTATGCTTTTAGCGATGCGCGGATCGGCGGAGGCCAATTGCACTATGTTGGTCTTGAGAATTTCCGCAGCATCCTGCAGAGCCCCAGCTTCAAGGCCGCGTTGAAGAATTCCATTATCTTTACCATTGTGTCCCAGATCGTCGTGATTGTCTGTTCAACCATCCTGGCCATTGCCCTGGAGAAGCCGTTTCGCGGGCGCGGGCTCATTCGGTTTCTGATTCTGCTGCCCTGGGTGGCCCCCGTGTCGCTGGGCACAATCGGATGGAAGTGGATTCTGGATTCCATTTACAGCGTGATTACCTGGGTGCTGATCTGGCTGGGATTTGTCAGTCGATTCGCTCCGCCAATGTGGCTGGGAGAAGAAAAGCTGGCGATGTCGTCCGTGATCCTGGTGCACTGCTGGCGCTTGATTCCATTTTCCACGGTGATCCTGCTGGCTGGGCTTACAGCCATTCCCAAAGAAATTCCAGAGGCCGCCGCCATTGACGGAGCGGGCTTCTGGCGTACCCTGTTCCAGATAAACTTGCCCATGATGGTCCCGATTGTGGGCGTTGCCGTGCTCTTTGGCACTGTGTTTACTTTTACGGACCTGGCGGTAGTCAACCTTCTAACCAACGGCGGTCCGTACGACTCTACGCAAACATTGCCCAATCTGGCGTTTAACCAGGGCATTCAGGGCAGTGACCTAGCCGCGGGCGCGGCGATTTCAGTATTTCTGATTCCTGTTCTGGTGGTGATTGCGTATTTCATGCTGCGCCTGGCTCATCGTGCGGAGGTGGTGTGATGGCTATAGCAGCCAAATTCAGCGCGACCACCGCCAGGGCCAAGAGGCCGTTGGGGATTACTGTCGTCAGCGCTCTATTGCTGCTTGCAGCCGTGGCTTTGCTCGGACTAACGCTAATGCATCACGTTGGCGGGCTTACCGGTGTGTTCAGGCTGGCAGCAGTGCTGGTGACGGTGCTGATCGCCCTGGGACTATGGAAGCTGCACAATGCGGCCCGCACTATTCTTTTCGTTTTGTGTGCCGCTGATGTCATCGGCTGCCTGATGGCGCTGTTTTTGTATGCCCTGCGCCAGTCGCATTATCAAGCGGCCGCGTTCCTCGTGATTCAAGTGTGCATCGCCGCAGCTTTGATGTGGTATTTGCGATCAGAGAGCGTAAGGAGGGCGTTTGAAAACCTGAACCCCTGGCCCACCACAGTAAAGACACTGGTGCTCACGATCTTCACCGTGCTGCTGGCGTTTCCGTTTTACTGGATGGTGATCGCCACCTTTAAGCAGAACATCGATTTGTACGGAATGGAAAACAATCCGTTCATCTTCAACCTTCCGCCAACACTCGACAATCTGCGCCTGCTGTTTACGCAGACGCGGTTCCTGCGCTGGCTGGAGAACACGGTCGTGGTTGGCGTGATCGTGGTGATCATTACTCTCCTGCTGGCGCTCCCTGCGGCATACGCATTGGCCCGGCTTACTGGCAGATGGGGAGAACGGTTGGGTATTGGGATTTTTCTTACCTACCTTGTGCCTCCGACTTTGCTGTTTATTCCGCTCTCCCGGGTTGTGGCTTCACTAGGTCTGCAGGACACCATCTGGTCTCTGGTGCTGGTTTATCCCAGCATCACCGTGCCCTTTTCCATCTGGTTGCTGATGGGTTTCTTCAAATCCATCCCCAAAGAATTGGAAGACGCGGCCATGGTGGATGGGCTTACCAGATTTGGCGCGTTCATCAAGATGGTGGTCCCGATCTCGCTTTCGGGCATCCTGACCGTAGTGATCTTCACGTTTACTCTGGTGACGCAGGAATATGTCTATGCCCTCACGTTCATCTCGCCGGAGTCAAACCAGATGGTGGGCGTGGGAATCCCGATCTTCCTGGTCAGAGGCGACGTTTATTTCTGGGGATCATTGATGGCGGCTTGCCTGATTGACAGCTTGCCCATTGCTTTTCTTTACAACTTGTTTCTCGACCGGTTCATTGCCGGGTTCACGGTGGGAGCGGTTAAAGGATGAAACCATTCT
>JBARNL010000413.1:0-3310 GCA_049802955.1 Candidatus Angelobacter sp. | reverse complement strand
GGATCCACTGGGGAACCAAAAGGTGTAGTCGTGACATGTCGCGGTCTGATGAATTATCTGCTATGGGCACGATCTGCGTACACCGATGACTATGGCGCCAGTGTGCTCGTTCATACCTCAATCAGTTTTGATCTAACGGTCACCAGCATCTACGTTCCTATTCTGGCCGGAAAAGCGGTCATCTTGCTTCCCCGGAATGACGTGGCAAGTCTCACCAGTGGTCTGAAATGCCATAATGATCTCAGCATCCTGAAGCTGACCCCGGCTCACGTGGATGCTTTAAACGGCACCCTTTTCGAAGATGAATTTAAAAAACGGGTTCGCTGCCTGGTTATTGGTGGTGAAGCATTGAATTACCAGACAGTGGCAGCGTGGCGTACCTATGCTCCGGAAACAAGAATTGTCAATGAGTATGGCCCAACGGAAGCAGTTGTCGGCTGTTGCGCATACGAAGTTCAACCTCACGATCCATCTTCCGGAGCAATTCCGATCGGCAAGCCTATTTGGAACACTCAACTTTATGTTCTTGATGGAAATTTGAAGCCCGTCCCGATCGGAGTGGTAGGTGAAATTTATATTTCGGGAATGGGTGTGGCACGAGGCTACATCCGCAGGCCTCGCCTCACAGCTGAACGGTTTGTTGCCAATCCATACGCCGAGAATCCGGGATCAAGAATGTATCGCACCGGCGATCTGGCCTGCTGGCGCACGGACGGCATTCTGGAATTCCTGGGCCGCAATGATCAGCAACTTAAGATTCGGGGGGTCCGCGTTGAATTGGGAGAGATTGAAGCGGCAATGCGACGGCATCCCCGGGTTAAGGAGGCTATCGCGGCTCTTTACCATGGTGACGGTGGGGAGCGATTGATTGGATACATTGTTCTACGAGACGGTAGCACGAAGGGGGATGATCGCAGCACTTCTCAAGCTTCTACCGAATTTGAGCAGGTCTTCATGGATCGCCTGCGAGAGAGTCTTCCCGAGTACATGATTCCTTCCGCCCTGGTGTTGTTGGATGCATTGCCGCTCACCGCGAACGGCAAAGTCGATCGAAGATCACTGCCAGGTCCGGGAACAGCACGCGACCGTATATTTCGCGAGCCGACCAGCCAGTTGGAAATGGCTTTGTGCGGCATTTTCGCTGAGGTTCTGGAGCTGGAGAAAGTTGGCCTCGATGATGATTTTTTTGTTTTGGGCGGGCACTCTCTTGCGGCTACCAGGGTAGTCGGCAGGGTGCGCACGCTGCTCGGAGTCGGTCTGGAATTGCAAGTCCTTTTTGATCGGCGCACCGTAGCGGAGCTCGTGGCTCATCTTGAAAGTTATCAGCAGATTGCTCCTGCTGCAGAGTATGCGAGCCCCGCTGCTGTCCAACGTGCCGCGGCTAAACTTGCCTAAGGAGTCTTACGAATGGCGGAACAAGCTCCTGTCTTTGGTGAAGAAGCACTCGATAGCAATACCGGGCATACAGTCTGGTGGGACGGCTACGGATGGTCCTACCGCAAGCCTCACGACACGTCGCGGGCGCGGCTTTTGAGCATTCCCCAGCTGGTTTGTTCTCCACGTCCCGCTCTGCTTCCGCTTTCCTTTCCGCAGAGCCGTTTGTGGTTCCTCCATCTTCTTGATAATGGCACTGATGCCTACAAACGAATGGTGGTGCTGCAGTTCTCAGGTCACTTTGACCATCAAGCATTCAAACAGGCTGTGAATACCATTATTCAGCGCCATGAGGTTTTGCGCACACGTATCTCTGAGGTGGATGGAAATCCAGTTCAGGTGATTGATCCAATCCTGGCTATCCAGATCCCAGTCGACCAGGTTGACGATAACAAAGAAACTCAACAAAACAGGATCCGTGCCGCGATCGATCAGGAAAAAGAAAAAACTTTTGATCTTCATACCGGCCCGGTGCTGCGAATGAAGGTGCTCAAGCTGGCAGCAGAAGAGCATCTGCTGATTTTCAGTTCCCACCACATTGCATTCGATGCCTGGTCGGAAGCAGTGTTTAACCGTGAACTGGTGGCGCATTATGAAGCTTTTTGCGACCAGCGAGAAAGCCCGTCGAGGCCGTTACCGCTTCAATATGCCGACTTTGCCATTTGGCAACGCCACGCATTCAGCGATGCAAACCTGGCTCCTCATTTGGAGTATTGGAACGAACAGTTACTTGGGATTCCAGAGGAATTGCGCCTGCCCAAGGACCGTCTCAGACCCGCTCGCGCAAGTTCGGCAGGAGGGCTGTGCCGCGCCGCGATTGAATCCATTGGCGTGGAGCGCATCCGTCAATTCAGCCATGACAGCCATTCAACTCTATACATGACGTTGTTGGCTGCGTTTGGCGTATTGCTCGCTCGGTATAGCGGTGAAGACGACATTCTAGTCGGCTCACCCATTGCCAACCGCCGCGATCCACAACTGGAACAGTTGATCGGGCTTTTTGTGAACACGCTGGTGATGCGCCTCAGGGTCATGCCAGGCATGACTTTCCGCGACCTCCTTGCATCCGTCCGGAAAACGTCTCTCGAGGCTTATGAGCATCAGGACGTTCCCTTCGAGCGGC
Source organism: Candidatus Angelobacter sp. (assembly GCA_049802955.1). GTDB lineage: Bacteria > Acidobacteriota > Terriglobia > Terriglobales > Acidobacteriaceae > Angelobacter. The sequence continues at coordinate 753 of JBARNL010000413.1, read as the reverse complement.
TGGTTGAGGAGTTAGCTCCCAGCAGAAGCATTGCCATAGCTCCGATCTGCCAGGTTTCATTCGCAATGCAGAATGCTCCAGCAGAGGAGTGGCGGCTTAAAGGCCTCAAGATTGCGCCATATGGGGCGGAAGAGGTGACGGCACGCAATGATCTTGAGCTGCATGCGGTTGAGAATGCGGGCAGAATCGAATTTTACTGGATTTATAGCAGTGACCTTTTTGACCCGTGGCGCATCGAGCAAATGGCCTGTCACTACGTGCGTTTGTTGCGAAGCGCAATCGAAGCGCCGGCCCACCCACTGAGAAACCTTGTTTTTCTCGATGATGAGGAAAAACGTGCGCTGATTGAATTCGGACGAGGACCACGAGAGTCCTTTTCAGATAAGACAGTGGTCGAAATGTTCGAAGAACAGGCAGCGCGAAGCCCCGATGCTCCTGCCCTTGTGTGGGGGTCTCAAGCACTAGATTACCGGGAACTCGATGATCGCGTGAACAGGCTGGCATTCTATTTTGCTGAGCGCAGGGTGAAGCCTGGGGTTATCGTTGGCGTATCTCTGGACCGCTCACCCGAATTGGTGATCTCTGTATTAGCAATCATGAAGGCGGGCGGGGCATACCTGCCGCTGGATACGAGCTATCCCTCATCGCGCCTCGCGTTCATGGCCGCTGACGCGCACATCACGGTGCTGATTACCCAGCAGCGCTTGCTCGGCCTATGGGCGGAGTACGATTACCACTGTATTGTGTGGGAAC
>JBARNL010000412.1:0-2141 GCA_049802955.1 Candidatus Angelobacter sp. | reverse complement strand
CACAGAATGTACAGCAGGGTAAAAGCCACGATAATTCGCGACCGATTCTGAGGGGCTGCATTCATGGAGTTATCTACTTATCATCTGACTCTTCTGCCGATCTTGTCGATACGAAATAGCTGGAAGGCGCGAATCAAGCATGGAAATGCACTCTGGTAACCGTCAACCGCGTGCGATTTTCCGGTTGTTTTCGGGCTATAATAGAGATGCATGGCTTCACGCACCACATCCTGGTTCGCAACGCGCACGCCCAAGCGATCTCTCGCTTGCTGGGTGGATTTTCTCGTCTGCCCGCGCCGCTACCTGGCAGTGCTGCCATCGCATGCGCGCGCTAATCTTTTCGCCGGCGACTAGTCCTTGCCTACTTCCCCACTATTTCATCGGCCTGAATGCTGTTCACTTGCTCCGGGCCGAAGGCATCAACACGCAACAAATTTTTTGAAAAGAGGATGAACATGGCAACGCAGACTATTTCCGCCGCTGGTCCCAAGATTCGCACCAAACTGCCCGGCCCCAGGGCGCAGGCCGTCCTGCAGGGCGATGCGCAGTACATTTCGCCATCGTACACACGCTCGTATCCGTTGGTCGCCAAGCGCGGCCGTGGCTTGATTGTTGAGGACGTGGACGGCAATGAATTCCTGGATTTCTCCGCCGGGATCGCCGTGGTCTCAACTGGACATTGCCACCCCAAAGTGGTGGCTGCGATCCAGAAGCAGGCCGCCGAACTGATCCACATGTCCGGCACAGACTTTTACTACGAAAGCATGATCACGCTGGCGCAACGCCTTAATAAAGTAGCGCCCATGTCCGGCCCAATCCGCGCTTATTACGGCAATTCCGGCACCGAAGCCGTGGAAGCTGCGATGAAGCTTGCGCGTTACCACACCAAGCGCCAGGGCATCATCGCCTTTTACGGCGCGTTCCACGGACGCACCATGGGCGCGCTCTCACTCACCGCTTCCAAAGCGCAGCAGCGCCGCCGCTTTTTCCCCGTAGTTCCGGGTGTGGCGCACGTGCCGTACCCCAATGTCTATCGCAAGCCTGAAGGCATGAGCGCCGAAGAACACATCGCAGAGTGCGTGCGCTTTATTGAAGACCGCGTGTTCAAGACAATCATGCCGCCGGAAGAATGCGCGGCTATCTTCATTGAACCGATCCAGGGTGAAGGCGGCTATCTGCCCGCGCCCACTGAGTTCATGCGTGAATTGCGCCGCATCTGCGACAAGCACGGCATCCTGCTCGTCGCCGATGAAGTTCAGAGCGGCGCGGGACGAAGCGGCAAATGGTGGGCTATCCAGCACACCGGCGTTGAGCCGGACATCATCACCATTGCCAAGGGCATCGCGTCCGGTATGCCGCTGGGCGTGATGCTGGCCCGCGCGGAGCTCATGGACTGGGTCCCTGGATCTCATGCCTCGACATTTGGCGGCAATCCAGTCTGCATAGAAGCTGCCATGGCGACGATGGACGTTCTGGAATCCGAAGCCATCAAGAACGCGGAAGTTCTTGGCGCGTACATGATGAAGCGCCTCAGCGGATGGGTAAAAACTCATCCCATGGTTGGAGACGTTCGCGGGCGCGGACTGATGATCGGCGTGGAAATTGTGAAAGACAAAAAGACCAAAGCCATTGCCCATGACGAGCGTGACCGCATTGTTGAGCTGGCGTTTGAGCGCGGCCTGCTGTTCCTGGGTGCCGGTGAAAACTCCATCCGCATTGCGCCTCCGCTGGTGGTGACGCAAGAACAAACGGATATTGCCATGGACGTGCTGGAAGAGTGTATTGGAATTGTGGAGAAAGAAAACAAATAAAGATCAGGCCGCGAATCAACGCGAAAAAGCGCGAATCAAAAGGATTTGATATGATTCGTGTTCATTTGCGTTGATTCGCGGCCCATTTTTATGTCAGCTTCAGGCACGCTAACCCGCCTCACGCTCCGCGCTCTCGATTCCTTTGCCCGTCTCCTGCCCCGCAGAGATTCAACTCCGCAGCATCTCCATACCGGACGCCGCGGTGAAGAAGCCGCGTACTTTCATCTGCGCAAACAGGGATATGTGATCATTGCCCGTAATTACCGCAGTCCGCGCAGCCGCAGCGAGCTTGACCTGGTTGGCTGGGACGGCGCGACGTTGTGTTTTATC
>JBARNL010000411.1:0-8521 GCA_049802955.1 Candidatus Angelobacter sp. | reverse complement strand
ATTATTGCTTTTTGTCTTCTGGTTGCTCTTGCGGACTTTCATCAGATTATCTCCTTGGCGCTGAATAGGTCGAGTGAAGCTTCTTTATCAATTAGAAAACCTGCCTTGGTCGAATGTTGTCCGGAATGGCGATGTGCCGGCACTTTTTACCGGGTGCAAGCTGATGGAAGCCGGCTATTTGAGGTAAAATTTGTAATTCACTGCCGCAGGCTTAGAAAGACAGGGCCTATCGTCTGCTAACACAGTTCCCGCAGGAACCAGACAAGCTTCAATCAAGCAGCAATCGTTCAAGGAGAGAGTTGAACACATGGCAATTCCAGCAACCCAGATGCGTCCGGGGATGATCATTAAACACAATAACGACCTTCATCTCGTTTTTACCGTAGAGCACCGCACGCCCGGCAACCTGCGCGCCTTTATCCAGGCCAAGTTGCGGAACATCCGCACCAGCGCCATGTTTGAGCACCGCTTCCGCTCCAGCGATCCCATTGAAAAGATCACGGTGGATGAAGTCCCCATGGAGTTCCTGTATCAGGATGGCGACAGCTATTGCTTCATGAACACCGAAAATTACGAGCAAACGCACTTGAGCAAAGACACGCTCGGCGATTCCGTGGATTACCTGATACCGAATCTGCAAATCAAAGTTGAGTTTTACGATGGCAAGGCGGTGGGAATCGAGTTGCCGCAGATTGTGGAACTGACCGTGGTGGAAACCGAGCCGGGGTTGAAGTCAGCCACGGCGTCAAGCGTGACGAAGCCGGCCAAAACTGAAACTGGTCTGGTGGTGCAGGTGCCGCCGTTCATCAATGAAGGCGAAAAGATCCGTGTGGATACGGCTGAAGGCGCTTATTTATCGCGAGCGTAGTCTAGAGGCTTGGTTGTCGCAATTTTCTTATGATTGCCAAACGTTATATTGTTCGCGGACGTGTGCAGGGCGTGGGCTTCCGCTGGTTTGTTGACCATGAAGCGCGCTCACTGGGATTGGCCGGCTGGGTCAGGAACAACATTGATGGCACGGTGGAAGCGCTGGCCATGGGCAGTGACCAGCAGCATGCAGCGTTCGCGGGAAAATTGCGTCAGGGGCCGCGGGCGGCGCGTGTGGATGAAGTAACAGAATTGCCGGCAGAACCGGTGGATGGCCTTACAACTTTTCGCATTGAAGGAGCGTGGTAGATGGAGCCCAAAGCCGCATTGAACTGCGAGCACCTGAAAAAGCTGGTCCGCGAAGTGCCGGACTTCCCCAAGCCGGGAATTTTGTTTTATGACATTACGACTTTGCTCAAAGACAAAGCCGGTTTTGCCACGCTGATTGATGCGCTTTCCGAGCATTATATTAACCACGATATTGACCTGGTGCTGGGCATTGAGGCACGCGGCTTCATCTTTGGGCCGGCGTTGGCGTATCGATTGAATGCCGGTTTTGTGCCTATCCGCAAGCCGCGCAAGCTGCCGGCGGAAACCGTGAAGTGGACTTATGACCTGGAATACGGCACGGACACGCTGGAAATCCATAAAGACGCCATCAAGCCGGGCCAGCGGGTAATTATTGTGGACGACCTGCTTGCCACCGGCGGAACTGCGAATGCCTGCCTGCAATTATCGCAGTCACTGGGCGCGAAGGTGGAAGGCATGGGGTTTGTGGTGGAGCTGGATTTTTTGAGTGGACGCAAGAAGTTTGAGGGAACGGAAGTTTTCTCGTTGTTGCACTATGACAAGTAGGACCGCATTTACATTTCTGGTGATCGTGCTTGCAGCCCGCGCACTCGCCGGCGACAAACCGTCACCCCAGGAAATGCTTGACACTGCGCGCAAGACGTCTGACATATCAGCGCTCGGGCCATATGTGCTTACCGGAACTCTGGTCGTGAATCCCGGGACAAAAAATGAGTTGACTGGCTCGCTTGCGGTTTACCGCGACCGTGATAGGGCGCGAGTTGATGTGCACATCTCGGGCAGAAGCGAGACGCGGATTACGATTGGCAACAAAGATTATGTCGACCCTGATCAGATACTTTTTAGCGGTACGTGGCTTAATGAATTTGATAGGATCTGGGACCCGGAGCTGCCCCGCCAGATTTTAAATAGCAGGGATAAGTGGGGAAACGTATACAAACAGCAAATTCTGGGTGCCGCGGCCTGGTGCATGGAAAAGGGACGTGATCCGGTGAAACGCCGCGTATGTGTGGATGCCCACCGCGGCACGGTACTTAGTTCCACTCCTGCCGAGTTCTCCGACTTTATTTCGGTCGGCGAAGCATGGTTCCCCCAAAAAATACGGATCGCCGATCGATTCGGCGCCCCGGTGGAGGTCCTCGACATCAAAGTCTCCGCCTACGCGGTGGAATCGACTCTGTTCGAAATTCCTGCGCACGCGATGGAACTTGAAAACTGCACTGACCGCGAACCAGAGAAGGTGATCGACACACCAATGCCCGCTCGTTCAGACCTGTCTCAACATGCAACCAACGGTACTGTCGTGCTGTTTGCTTTCGTGAACAAGGAAGGTCAAGTCGCTGCGTTAAAAATGCTGACCAGGGTACAGTCCGACTTTAACACTCGGATCCTGAATGCAATCAAGAAATGGCGATTCAAACCCGTAACCTGCGGCGCTCGTCCGGTCAACAGTGCGTTTACGATTGAAGCCGACGGTCACTTTTTCTAGCTGTCAGTCCAGGCGTTTTCTCTTTCTGTATTTTTGTGAGACCAGGCCCACGCGGGCGCTGAAGCAATACCATACGAATCGAGAAACGGTTCCTCTTTATGCATTTAAGTCTCAAGGCGGATAAAATGGCCTAAAACATGTGGAAATCTTTCCTTATCGCGTGGGTTTTATATGGCGGGAACGTAATCACCATCGGGGCACAGACGCAAGCGGCACCCACAGCTCAACAATTGATCGAAGCTGCCCATAAGGTTTCAGATCTTTCGCAAATAGGCCCTTTTGTGCTGAATGCCAGGGTGACGGTCGATCCGGAACACAACAAGAAACAAAAGCCCATCAGGCTGACTGTTTCTCGGGATCACGAACGTGCGCGCGTAGAGTTGGAATTCGAGGGCCGGCACGAAACACCGATATTGCTGGGTGACAAGCAGTATCTCATTCCCCACCAGGGATTGCTCTTCGGCCTGGGATTGAGGGAGTTCGACCGGAGCTGGGACCTTGCGGCACCACGAAAATTCGGTCCGGCGGAAAAAACTAACTTTGGCGCCGTCTACTCCGAAAAAGAGCAAGGGACTTTGTGCTTCAATAGAAGATCTGCTTACGATACGGAGCAGCTTTGCTTTGATGCCGCAAAATCAATGCTTTTGCATCAGCGATCCAATAAGGGGGCCCACACCGAGTTTTCCGACTACGCCTCGGCTGGCGGGCAGATGTTTCCGCGAAAGGTTCAGATATTCCGTCAATATATGAGTCCTGTCGAAATCGATGACGTCACAGTCACGCCGACGACATTGGCGGAACAGATCTTTAAGGTTCCGGAGAACGCAATCGAACTGGAAGGGTGCGACAACCTGGAGCCGCCCAAGCCCCTGTACACGCCGGAACCCGAATTTCCGCGGGTAGGAGGCAGAGACCTAAACAAGTATTTCATCATGCTCCATATTTTGGTTATGAAAGAAGGGAAGGTCACAGATGCTGTGGCGTTCAGCCCGGACAACTTGGGGTTTTCAAAAAATGCCGAACAGACGGTTCAGAAATGGCGATTCAAGCCTGGCTCATGCAATGGGCGTCCCGTCGCTGTCGAGATGAAAATCGAGATCACTTACCAGAGGTTTTGAAAGTCAGCAGTTGATGCCCACATCTTCACGCTCGGTATTTTTATAGGCCCAGGCCATGCGCGGTGTGTTGTGGGCGATTCCGAAGCGGCCGCGCTGATCCAGCAGAATCATGCCGCCATGGCCATTCAGTCTCTTCTGCAGATATACCATGGCTTCCTGCACCACGGCGTCAGGCGCACCGCCGGTGCGGACGCGGTCGGCGGCCCACTTGGCCAGCACCAGTTTCATGATGGGTTCGCCCCATCCGGTGCAGGAGCTGGCAGCGCTTAAGTTATCGGCGTAGCAGCCGCAGCCGATGAGAGAAGAGTCACCTACACGTCCGGGAGCTTTGTTGAGAGTGCCGCCGGTTGAAGTGCCTGCGGCAATGTTGCCGTTGGCATCCAGCGCAACGCAGCCGACTGTGTCATGGCTGGAAAGCGGGCCGGCAAAGGTGAGGTCAGGATGGCCGGCAGCTTCTTTCTCCTGTGCTTCTTTTAGGCGCTGGATCTCGCGTTCGATGACCAGCTCTTCATTACGGCACAAAGCCATGCCGTGTTCTTGCGCAAAACGTTCCGCGCCTTCCGCCACAAAATAAACGTGCGGGCTTTTATCCAGCACCAGCCGCGAGGCGCGAATGGGATTGCGAATGCGCTCCACGCACCCGACGCCGCCGGCACGCAAAGTTGCGCCATCCATCATGAGCGCATCGAGTTGCACGCGGCCGTCGCGGGTGAGAAAACTGCCGCGGCCGGCGTCAAATGTTTCGTCGTCTTCCATGCAGACGATAGCGGCTTCAACGGCGTCCAGCGCGGAGCCGCCGCCTTCCAGAACGTGCCAGCCGTTATCCAGCGCGTTTTGCACACCGCGCTTGTGGGCTTCCACCATATCGTCAGGGATGGCCCATGCGCCGCCGTGGACCACGATTGCAGGAAGTTGTCTCAAAGTGTTTAGGCCTCAATGAACTGCATGGATTTTAACAGAGCAGTCGGCACTCGGCAGTCAGCCCTCAGGCAACAACTGGCAGTGGTTTGCAAAAGAACGCATCTTCGCGCGATGCATAGGAATCCAAAAATAGCGCTGTAAAATCAGGAGCGGAGATCACGAGATGAAAAAGCGCCAACTGGGACAATCCTCAATCGAAGTAGCGCCGCTGATGCTGGGTGGCAATGTGTTTGGCTGGACCGCCGACGAAGCCACATCGTTCAAGATCCTGGATTCTTTTGTGGCGGCGGGACTGAACTTTATCGACACCGCGGACAGCTACTCCACATGGGTAGCAGGGCATCAGGGCGGCGAGAGCGAAACTATTATCGGCAACTGGTTCAAGCGCAGCGGCAAGCGAGACAAGGTTGTGATCGCGACCAAAGTAGGTTCGGAAATTCCCGGCCAAGGCAAGGGGCTGAGCAAAGCGTGGATCATGCGGCAGGTGGAATCGTCGCTCAAGAGATTGCAGACGGACTACATTGACCTTTACCAGTCACATCGCGATGATCCAACTACGCCGGTGGAAGAAACGCTAGAGGCGTACGCGCAATTGATTCACCAGGGCAAAGTGCGCGTGATCGGCTGTTCCAACTTTACGGCAGAGCGGACCAGTGAATCGCTGGCGGCAAGCCGCAAGCATGGCTGGCCCAGATATGAGAGCCTGCAACCGCATTACAACTTATACGAGCGCGCAGCTTATGAAACCACGCTGGAACCCCTGGCATTGCAGGAAAAGCTGGGCGTGATTCCGTACTATTCGCTGGCCAGCGGCTTTCTTACCGGCAAGTATCGTTCACAGGACGATTTGAAGAAGAGCCCGCGTGGACAGTCCACAAAGAAATATTTGAATGATCGCGGCTTCCGTATTTTGCAAGCACTCGACCAGGTGGCAGAACGGCGCCAGAGCAAGCCGGCGCAGGTGGCGCTGGCGTGGTTGATGGCGCGTCCCAGCATTACAGCGCCCATCGCCAGCGCCACCAGCGTGGAACAACTGAATGAACTGGTGCAAGCGACACAGCTTGAGCTGGATCGCGAGTCGATTGAGAAGCTGAACAAGGCAAGCGCGTATGAAGAGCCGGCGGCGCGGATCGCATAGGTTTTCGCCGCAGATTTTCGGTAATCAGCGCAGATTAAAACAGTGGCCGCGAATTTCGCGAAAAATCGCGAATCAACAGGAAGGTTATCCCCGCACGGCTCCCTCCAAGCTAGAATCAGAACTATGGATACGGCTGTACAGTCTGCGGGAGTTCTCAGCTTTGAGGATGCTTACGAACTGGTGCGGGAGCAGTGCCGCAAGATCCTAAAAGAACGAGATCGCCCGACCGAAGAAGTTTTGTTGATGCAAGCAGTAGGACGGATTCTGGCAGAGCCAATCAAGGCTGATAGGGATTTGCCTCCATTTCCCCGGGCCACGCGGGATGGCTTCGCGGTCCGGGCTGGTGACTTGTCGCGCGGCTTAACACTGCTTCGCGTAGTCGGGCAGGTGAGGGCCGGCGATAGCTATGATCTGCCGGTCGCGTCGGGTGAAGCGGTAGAAATCATGACCGGGGCGGCTGTCCCGGCGGGCGCCGATGCCGTGGTGATGGTGGAATACACGGAACGCAAAAGCGAAGAAGTTAACCACGAAGGACACCCGTTCGACTCCTCTTTCGCAGGCTCAGAGTCGCTCAGGGCAGGCTACGGGACACAAAGGGAATCTGAGGATCGCGGCGCCATTGCTGACGATGATCAGATTTTGGAAATTGCGGATCACGGAAAACCGAGTCCGGTTGAGCAGAAGACTGAGGATTGGGTCGAGATTCAGCGGACCGTCACAGCGGGCGAAAACATTGTTCCAGCCGGAGCGGAAGCTCAGGCGAATCAAGAACTATTGCCGCGAGGAGTGCGCCTGAGATCGGCGCAAATTGCTCTAGCCGCTGCCGCAGGCAAAGCGAGCGTGAAGGTATACCGGAAGCCGAAGGTCGCGATCCTTTCTACCGGCGATGAACTGGTGGAAGTGGCGGAAAAGCCGGGGCCGAGCCAGATCCGCAACAGCAACAGCTATTCGCTGGCAGTGCTGGTGATGGAGTGTGGCGGCGAACCTGTGCAATTGCCGATTGCGCCCGATGAAGAAGGCAAGCTGACGGAGTTAGTTCAGGAAGGGCTCAAGGCGGACATGCTGCTGCTGTCCGGTGGCGTTTCGATGGGGAAATTTGACCTGGTGGAGCAGGCGCTTAAGAGTCTGGGAGCGAAGTTCTTTTTTACTGGAGCGTTGATTCAGCCGGGAAAGCCGGTGGTCTTTGGGAAGGTCGAGGCAGTCCCTTTCTTCGGCCTGCCAGGTAATCCTGTTTCAGTGATGGTGACTTTTGAGCTATTCGCCCGGCAGATGATGGAAGCGCTGAGCGGCGCCGAGCCTGATCGTTTGAAGTCGGCTAAAGCGAAGCTAAAAAAGGAATTTAAGACCAAGACAGGATTAACGAGATTTTTGCCCGCGAGACTTGATGGCGGATTGGATGACCCCGAAGTCGAAGTGGTGCCATGGCAGGGATCAGGCGATATGCTGGCGGCAGCCCGGGCAAACTGCTATCTTGTGGTGCCGCCGGACCGGGAGAAGCTGGCAAAGGGTGAGATGGTGACAGTGGTCTTGAGGTAGAGAGCTTGCCAAGGGCGGATTTTCGTGAGAACTCCCTGATGCGGCATGGCAGAGTAATCGTTGTCGGGGTCCTTCGACTTTACTCCGCTCCTTACGTCGCGGAGTGCCGCTCAGGATGACAGGGCTAAACGGTATTGTGGAGCAACAGAATTATCGCGATGTAAATGATATGGGTAAAAAGACTTCAACTCGGGCAGAAGAGCGCAAGCCATCGCACGCCAAGCTCTCGCACTACGATTCCGCCGGTCGCGCCACAATGGTAGACGTATCAGGCAAAACGGCCAGCCGTCGTGAGGCGGAAGCGTCTGCGTTCATTGAGATGTCTAAGGAAGTTCTTAACGCGCTGCCGCAGAATCCCAAAGGAAACCCGCTGGAAGTGGCCAGATTTGCCGGGATTGCGGCGGCCAAGCGAACGAGCGACTTGATACCAATGTGCCATCCGCTGCCGCTCTCATTCATTGATGTGACCACTGAGGTATGCGAAAATGGCGTTCAGGTCAATTCCAAAGCCGCCACAACCGCCCAGACCGGAGTGGAGATGGAGGCGCTGATGGCCGCCACCGTCGCCGCGCTAACGGTATATGACATGTGCAAAGCCCTGGACAAAGGAATCGCCATCCGTGAAATAGTTTTGCAGCGTAAATCAGGCGGCAAAAGCGGAGACTACCAGCGCAAGCGCTGAAGAAACAGTAGTGAGTTGGTGCTTTGGTAATTTTTTGAATGCGCCGAAGTAATAAAATTCAACGCTACGCGATGAACGTCTGCCTGAAGGCCCGCGATTCGCAAGCGAATCGCTAGACGCTGATAATGGTAGTGGATCAGTTTTTCAAGCTTATTCACAACCGAAGAAATAGGTCTCATGCCGAGCAATATTAAGGTCCTGCTGGTCGATGACAATCCTATGGTTTTGGAGATGTTGCGGCAGGCCCTTGCGCATTTTTCCACCGTCCAGCCCATGAGTGACGCTGCCGACGCGCTGCTGAAAGCCATTGAAGACAAGCCTGACCTGATCATTGCCGACTATGCAATGAACGGCATGGATGGCCGCCAGTTGCTGCAAAAGATCAAGAGCCGCAACGCCAGCGCGGGAATCCCCGTGATCCTTATGGCCAGCAAGGTTGATATCAATGAGAAGCTCAAGAC
>JBARNL010000410.1:0-11023 GCA_049802955.1 Candidatus Angelobacter sp. | reverse complement strand
AATTCTATTTGTCTTTCGCGCTGCAACCGTTTTGACGGATGTTTGCAGCTCTTGGTTAGTAATACGTCCTCCATCAAAATAGGTTCCACCTTGTAAAACTTTTTTTACAACTTTATTTGGCTATTTTTTGGTAACTGTCCAGCGTTTTTGCCGTCATATGAGTATTCATTCTTTTCTCTCTCACCCTGATGGGAGCTGAGCGGAATACCAGAAACCAAGCGGACAATGCGTCGAGATCTCATCGCAATGCTGCCTGGCTCTTTTATCCCTCCGCTTCCCCAGGGTGATAAAAAAAACCGCCAGCTCTGGACAGCAGTTTCCCTTCCTGTCCACACCTCATCCAAATCACCAGACAGCGCACGTTTGAAAACAGCCGGGGTATTGCGGATGCGTCTTTATAAATTTGCGGAACAAGCGGGACATCACAACAAGGAAGCGGTAAAAGAACGCACATCACCGTGGAAACTCGGCGGGCTTACGCCGCTGCAATTATCGAAGCGCGTCTACCATGAGATTGATGATGACGAGGTTTTCACCCGGTCAGCTGCGCTGGCCTACTACTTTGTTTCCGCGCTATTCCCGATGATCTTTTTCCTCATGGCCATGCTGGGACTCTTTGCCCAGAGCCATGATTTGCAATCCAGCCTGTTAAATTACGCCGCCCGGTTCATGCCCGGTGACGCCTACAGCCTGGTCCAGAAGACGATTAAGGAAGTCGCCAACAATAGCTCCGGACTCAAACTTGCTTTTGGATTAGCGCTTGCCCTGTGGTCGGGTTCCGGCGGCATTGTATCCATCATGGACGCACTTAACCGCTGCTACCACGTAAAGGATTCCCGCCCGTGGTGGAAGCAGAGGCTTATGGCAATTGCTCTCACGATCGCCATTTCAGCGCTTACAATCGCCGCTCTGGCAATCGTTCTCTATGGAGGCGATATCGTTAACTTTGTCGGGTCCCACCTTGGCTTGAGTAGCATCGCCGTGATCGCATGGCGCGTTGTGCAGTGGCCGATTGCATTGTTCTTCGTGGTGCTGTCCTTTGCTCTTCTGTATTACTGGAGCCCGGACACCGAGCAACAATGGATGTGGATCACTCCCGGCTCGGTTGTGGGGGTTTTAACCTGGATTGGCGCTTCCCTGCTCTTCCGCGTATACCTGCACTTCTTTAACAGCTATAGCAAGACATATGGATCGCTGGGCGCGGTAATCGTTTTGCTCCTTTGGCTGTATATCTCGGGTATGGCCATATTGCTGGGCGGAGAGATCAATTCAGAAATCGAGAATGCTGCTGCCAAGCGCGGACATCCTGACGCCAAAGAGCCTGGAGAAAAAGCCGCTTAACATGACGGCAATGTGCTTTCTTTAAGCCAGCACGTTTAGGCTACCGGTATTCTCTCCGCAGCAGGCTGAGTGACGGCAGGCGCTGCCGATAACGGAAGACCGATGGTGATCAGCAAGCCGTCATTTACGTTGTCCGCCCGGATGGAACCGCCGTGCAGCTTGATAGTCCGGTCGGCAATGGAAAGCCCCAGGCCCACGCCGCCGCTGGAGCGCTCGCGCGCTTCGCCTACCCGATAAAATGGCTCAAAGATATGCTGCAACTCGGAATCGGGAACGCCCGGGCCGTGATCGCGTACTGTCACGATGGCGTGATCGAGCCGCGTGGTAAGAGAAACTTCAACGGTAGTGCCTTCAGCAGTGTAACGGATGGCGTTGCGAATCACGTTTTCAATTCCGCTGCGCAGCAGCTCCGATGATCCACGCACGCGGCACGGCGCCAGTTGCAGCACTCTCACTTCTTTGTGCAGCGGCTTGGCTTCATAGTTAGCATCGTCAATCACTTCTTCCAGCAGCTCTTCTAAAGCGACCATTTCAGGTGGAACCCGCTCCGCGCCGCTTTCCAGCCGCGTAAGTGCCAGTAGTTGCCCCACCAGCGCATTCACCCGCTCTGACTCCATTTCAATCCTGTCCAGCGCCGACTCGCCTTTCGTAGTCGTATTTTTACGCGCCAGCGCCAGGGCGACGGTCAACCTGGCAAGAGGCGAGCGCAGTTCATGGGAAATATCGGCAAGCAGGCGCTTTTGCGAGGAGATAAGCGCCGCAATGCGCTCGGCCATATGGTCGAACTCGCGACCCAGGTCAGCCAGTTCGTCACGCCGGCTGCCCAGTTGCGGAGCGACGCGCACTTCCAGATTTCCTTGAGCAAAAGACTGGACTACTGTCTTCAATTTCTTTACCGGCGATGTGAGATAGAGAGCCAGGAGATAGGAGATAACGCCGGCGGCCAGTATGCTGAGCGCGATGCCCGAAAGCGGCAAACCCCGGAACACGTAGGGCTGGCGCAAGCGCGTAACAAAGATAAAAACGCGTCCGCTGGGCGCAACCACGGCTCGCCCCCAGGTGATCCTGCCCAAGGCCGTGACATGCGAAACATGCTGTTGCGTGGCCTTGATTTCAGCAGCCACGATGGCTGCTTCTGCTGCCGTGGGGGCGGTCAGCGGTTTTCCATTGCCATCAAACAACTCGATTTCGGTTCCGGCTTCTTTAAGTGACCGGTTTACATACTGTTCAAATGCCTGTGGGCCTTCGCTGTCATATACCTGCACTGCCGATTCCGCATATAGGTTCAGCGCTTCGCCCAGCGCGCCGCGTCTGCGCTCGGGGTTGGGGTCCTGAATGAAAGAAGACCAGAGCATGATGTTCAATGTTGTGATCATGGCTGCCGCGGCCAGCCAGAAGCAGAAAAATATCTTCAGGAACAGGCTGCGGTATTTCACTGCTGCTCTCCCGGAAGGAGATAAACGTAGCCGCTGCCGCGGATGGCCTTGATGCGCTCTTGTTCGCCGTCATACGGCCCCAGCTTGCGCCGCAGATTGCTCACATGTACGTCAATGCTGCGGTCCATGGGAGACATTGGCCTGCCCAGCGCAGCCTGCGTCAGGTCCTCACGGCTGATGATTTTGCCCGGATTGCGCAAAAAAGAATAAAGCAGATCAAACTCCGCTCCGGTAAGCACCACAGGTTTGCCATTACATGTAACGCTGCGCGAATCAGGATGCAGATCAACCCCGGCCAAGTGGACCGGCTGCGAAGCTGAAGGCGTTGCTCCTGTTGTGGAGCGGCGCAAAATCGCGCGCAAACGTGCAACCAGTTCACGAGGGTTGAAGGGCTTGGGCAGATAATCATCCGCTCCAAGCTCAAGCCCCAGAATGCGGTCCAGTTCGCTGCCGCGGGCCGTCAACATCAACACCGGCACCGCACTTTTTTGCCTAAGCTGCTTGAGCACATCAAGCCCGCTCATGCCCGGAAGCATCACGTCCAGCACCACGGCGGAATAGTGATTGGCCAGCGCTTTTTCCAGGCCGCTGGGGCCATCATGCGCCGAGTGCAGGTCAAATTGTTCGCTCTGGAGATATTCCTCCAGCAGCTTGCTTAACTCTGTGTCGTCGTCAATGAGCAGGACTGAGACCATACGTAGTCACCTTAAACCCTGTAGATATCGGGATGGGGTTAAGAATCGTGAAGGAATCATACTACGCGAATTAACAACTCATAACTTTTGTTCTCTCCGCGCCGGGTTCACACTAGTGGTAGCCCATTGCGGGGTTCCCGAGCACAGTGCCGGAGTAATGCAGCTGCCACCCAAATTGTAAAAGGAGTTGGTTATGCATAAGAAATCGATCATTCTCGCCGCCATTTTAATGGCCTTGGCAGCAGGCCTGGCGACAACCGCTTTTGCCCAGCATCGAGGCATGGGCCTTGGCCGCAACAATGGTTGGATGCTGAAACATATGACCAAGCAGTTGAACCTGACTGAGGCCCAGCAAACCCAGATCAAAGGCATCATGGCTGACGAAAAAACCAAGATCAAACCGATGATGCAGCAACTCCGCCAGAACCAACAGGCGGAAGACGCAAATATCAACGGAAGCTTTGACGAGAACCAGGCCCGCACCTTCGCCAACAAACAGGCTCAGCTCATGACTGACTTGATTGTGGAAAAGGAACGCATGCGGTCGCAAGTCTATGCCGTGCTTACTCCAGAGCAACGGCAGAAGGCGCTTCAACTCATGCAGGAACGCCAGCAACACCGGCAGGAACGCATGAGTATGAAGAAGCAAGAAGAACAAAAGCAGCAATCAAAGTAGGATCTCCTTCTCTCCTCCCTCCAGAGGCTGGGCGGCAGCGATGCCGCCCTTTTTTGTTGGATAATCTGCTTTCGATCTTCCGATTCACCCAAGACCTTAGCGCCACCGGCGTTCTTCCGCGACGATCCGCGATAGGTTGTGCTTTCCGATTCCCTGTCATCCAAGCTGATCCCTCGGCTTCTGATAAATATCTCAAGCCTCGATTCCTTGATTATTTCGCCTTGTTTTTCGTTCCTTTCCGATCAATTTTGACCTGCCTCAATGCTTCTCGCATCCGCGTTGTCCGTCCTAAGTCCTTTCTTCCCAATCTCGTCCAATGTCGGCGATGTCAGCGATCGCCCGGTTCCGCGACTACCCCCTCCCCTACCCCTATGTTCGTCCCGGTTAGTCCCATCACGTCCCACCCGATCCCTAAGCTGAGAGCATCGGCAGAGGGTCGCAACCCTAAAAGCACAAATCCGGCCTAAAGGCCGGGGTGCGTTGTTTTGTGTGGCACAGGCACTCTTGCCTGTGGCCGCTTGCAAACTCAAATTTCATGGGGCCGCAGAGCCCCGCCCTGAGCTTGTTGATCGCAGGCGCCCTCGCCTGCAATGCCTTGGCATTTGTGGCACAGGCACTCCTGCCTGTGGCCGCTTGCAAACTGAAATTTCATGGACAGCAGAGCCTGCCCTGAGCGTTTCGAACGAGCGCCCTCGCCGGCGATCTCTTTGCACTTGTGGCACAGGCACTCCTGCCTGTCGGCTGCGATCCTCATGTGCCACAGCCGCCCTCGGCTATTGGGTACCCTCTTGCCTAAGCGGCTTTCTAAAATTTTAAATATCATGGATCGTAGGCACCCTCGCCTGCGTACTACAAATAAAACACGAAACCAATAATATCAGAGGTTCTCTCATCTGCGACAAAAATCTGTGACCCTCTACCTAAGTACGAAAGCGCTTTTCAAAGGATCGGCCCGCAAGGTCGGAGCGCCTGAAGGGCGCGGAACAGACTAGCCCCGGGCGGGAGCCCGGGGTAAGGTGATAGAAGGGTCGAGCCCCGGAGGCGGCGGCACTCCCGAAATAAATTCTTTGGAATCAAGTTGCTTCCCGTATAAGCTGCAGGCACGCGACATTAATTGAATGAGCCTCCGAACAGATTACCGAGGTTCGAAATTATGGGCCTTAAGGATTTTCAGCCGCATGAAGTGGCCAAGCGGAACACTGAACAGGTCAGATGTCTGACTCTGACGTGGGGTTCGTCCTATGCGGTGTCGTTCCGTCTAATAATGTATGGATTGTCTGATTGAGCGAATGTGAACTGTATCCCACTGGTTTCCATCAGCC
This sequence comes from Candidatus Angelobacter sp., assembly GCA_049802955.1. GTDB lineage: Bacteria > Acidobacteriota > Terriglobia > Terriglobales > Acidobacteriaceae > Angelobacter. The sequence continues at coordinate 5,553 of JBARNL010000410.1, read as the reverse complement.
CACAACCAATAAGGTCAGCGGCCTTGATATCGAAAAGGGCAATATTCACCCCTCCTCTGGCCAAAAGGCTTGCGTATGTGATTCCATCAACTCCATGATTGCGAAGGCATTCGGCAATGATCTGCGTAGGCACATAATTCAATCCGGAATCCTCGGGCTGAATCGGCTTGGATATACCAAAGCCAATTTCGCCCCACACCACACTCTCATACTCGTCTGGTCCCCAAGGAATCACTGCTACATCTACTGCATTGAAACCCTTAAATGGCCATTTCTTCTTGTCTGATGTGCAATCGACAATACGCAGGTTGGTCTTGGTCTCGAATTGCCCCAGAGAAACAGATGACCCGAGCCATGGTCGAACTTCGGCGCATGCAGTGTTTCCTTCTCTCGCGAGATATAGATATGCAATCCCGCGCGGGTTCACTCGGCCATCCGTGACCTTTTCAGGGAGAGGCTTCATCCTTTCGGGAGCGAAAGCAGATGGGACCTCTATCTCATCCGGCTGTCCTTCATTTTCCCGTCTCCACGTATGCCCTAGTTGAGCTCTCCAAAGAACTGTTTTAGCCGGCAAAGTCTGAGTTCGAGACGTGGAAGTTTCTTGTACGGCCCGCAAGAAGTCTCTAACGCTTTCCTCATGCATGTAACGTAGATTATGAAGAACGCTCCGTTCGTAATGGTGGTAGGCGTCCGATGACTTAAATGGCATGGCACCATTCGTACCTCGCTTGATCTACGGCCCGATTCGGCTAAGGTAGTAAAGCCAACTTCTTGGCAACACGACAAAAAAGAGTCCCTCGCCTACAAAAATAATCCCATACACCAAATGCCCTTCGACTTTGACTCCAAAACACGCCGACAGCTTGGCTACAAGCTGATCGACCACATTGACGAATATTTTTCCGGCCTGGACCAACGGCCTGTTCAGCTTCCAGAAGAGCTGCGGACATTTGCCGATCTTGGCGAGCCTCTCCCTGAACTCGGCGACGATGCCGCAACCGTATTCGACAATCTTTGTTCAGAGATGATGGCCCAGGGCTTTCACGTCCCCAGCGCCAATTATTTCGGCCTGATGAATCCCACACCCACTTATATGGCTGTGCTGGCGGAAGCGCTGGTGGCGGCGTTGAATCCACAACTGGCCAGCTTGGCCCGCTCCCAGCTTGCGGCAAAAATCGAGCGCGAAACCGTGCGCTGGATCGGCGAGCGCGTGGGCTGGGAAAAGCCGTTCGACGGCACCTTCACCAGCGGCGGCAATGAAGCCAACTTCAGCGCGATGGCGATGGCTCTAGCGACGCATTTTCCGCAGTCGGTGGAAGATGGGCTTGTTTCTTGTGGAGCGAAGCCAGTGCTCTACACATCGGCAGAGGCCCATCATTCCCTGGATAAATCCGCCGGTCTGCTCGGGCTGGGACGCAAGTCGGTTCGTCGCATTCAGGTGAACGCAGCCGCGCAAATGGACCTAGCGCAACTTGAACACCGGATCACCGAAGACAAAGCCGCGGGCTTTGCGCCGTTCTGCGTTGTAGCGACGGCCGGCACAACGAACTCAGGAGCGATCGACGATCTGGTCAAGATAGCGGAGATATGTAAACGAAACAGCCTATGGCTGCATGTCGATGGAGCTTACGGCGCGGCGGCCATCTTTTCTGATCAGCATCGCGAGCTGGTGCGCGGGATTGAACTCGCGGATTCGGTCACAATCGACCCGCACAAATGGCTGGCGATGCCCTTTGCCGCCGGCGTGGTACTCACGTCCCATCCCGAGGCGCTGCAACGGGCCTTTGCTACCAGCACGCCGTACATGCCGAAGAAGACAGGCTCAGCTCCGCTGCTGGATAACTTTCAGGTAAGCACACAGTGGTCGCGACGGATGAACTCCCTGAAGCTGTGGCTGACCTTGCAAGTTCACGGACGCCACGCCTATGAGGAATTGATCGACCGGCAATTGAAGCTAGCGGCGTTCTTTGCCAACTGGGTGCGCAGCTCAGAGTTGTTTGAGCTGGCCGCGCCGCAGGTGCTTCCCATCGTCAACTTTCGCGTCAAGCGCGCTGGGATAACAGAAGATGATCGCCGCGTTGCCCATGAAGCGATTGTGCATGAAGTCACGCGCGATGGACGTCGCTGGATTTCAACCACGCTGGTCAACGGTCAATCCGTAATCCGGGTAATGGTGATCAGCTATCTTACCGCGCATCGCCATCTGGAAGATTTGATGATCGCCCTGACCGAAGCCGCAAAGAAACATGTCGACGCTTAGCTTTTATACCTCTTAATTCTACTGTGTCCCACGGCGGGGGTGGAGCAGGTCTTTAGACCTGCGGTAAAGCTGATAAATCCTGCGGCTTCAGCCCCCGAGGTACATCTCGCGCGGATACACCATATCCTAAAAAGATATAGTCTAGGGCTGCGTCTCTGCTGGCGGATCATCCTCCAGGAACAGGCAAACTCCATCCCAGCTCTGCGAGGTAGCGGTTGCCAACTCGATTTTGTCGTCATTCTGTGGCGCGTTCTCCTCGCGCGGCATTGGCTGGTTGCGATGGTGGCCAGCGCTCGTCTCTTCAATGAAATCATTCAACTTTTTGGGTTCGACTTTCACCTGAAGCACCACGGCTTCATTCGACTCAAGATTTACCACCAGTACCTTCATGTCCTTACCAAGATCCTGGGCATAGATGTATGTGCGCTCGCCGGTGTGGCGGTCCCAGCTCTGCACCAGCGGCTGCCAGCCTGAATCCATGGCGGCCCGGACGACTTGATCAAACCGAGTGTCAGAGGCTGCATTCACGAACGGCTGGTTCTCAAAAATTGCGCCTTTCAAACTCTTTACGCCGGCAATGTGCCATACCTTAACGGTGAATCCGGCCAGCCCCATCACCCAGCGGTGCTGCCGATGAACGTGATAGTTCACTTCAATGTGATGGACGATCTTGCCAAAGTCGTCGCGGGCAAAAGCATTCGGCGTTGTCGCAAAAATTCCAGCGAGCATCAGCCACGCGAATGTGAACGTCCTGCTATTCCTGATCATGGCCGCTCTCCTTCGTTTGTTTCGGCTTGTCAGAGTGTTTTTCTCCCGGAGCAAGATGGCGCTCCAGGGACGCTACTTTGTCCATGGGGACATCGCCCACAAGATTTACCACCGTAAGCTCCCGGGGTTCAGCCACCAGAATCACCACGCCGCCAACTTTGTCGCCATTTTTCAGAACATAAATTTCGTCGTACTCGTTGCGGCGCTTCTCCATGCTCTGTACGATCTTGCTCCAACGCGGCGAGCTCAGCTGTGAGCGGATGGCGTCAACGTCGCCTTTGCTGTACTGGCTGGCTTCATCAAACTCAAAGCTCTTGATGTAGATGCCTTTCAAGTTTCTGATAACGGATTGGAGCTGTTCAACATCTTTATCGTCCGCGTCGGCCTTTTCGATCAGGTTCACGGCGAATTGCAGCATCGAGCCGTCCAGCGTCACGTCGGTGACGCGCGCGGCCTTCTCGCTCAACTTGTCCAGATTCGCAAGTTGCAGCTTTGCGTCCTGTCCGTAGCCGCGCAGGGCGGAAAAGCAAAGGACTACCCCAACTAAAATTCCGGTTAACTTGCGGGTTGCAAGGTTCATAAACGCTGTCTCCTGATTTTTTCGTTCGGTTCCACCTGCAGCTGAGCGTGCTGCAGGACATGGTTCATCTTGGCGCGGGCAATCTCCAGGGCCATGATTGCCTGGTCACGGGCGCGCTCCGCCTCTTGCTGAAGCTGCTGCTGTTTCTGCGTCGCGATTCGGTTTTCTTCGGCATGGCGATACTCGGAATATTGGTAGCCTCCAATACCGAACGCCAGCAACAACATTGCTATCACTGCCACAGCCCACGCTGGACGCTGCATCCACCAGGAAAAAAATTTTCCGTTGAACTTCTTTGTTGCCGCCTGGGTCGTGTCTTCTGCCTTGGATTGGTTCGCCCGGGCTTGGTTCACTCTAGCCTGGTTCACCCGAATTAATGTGCTCTGGGTAAATCCTTCCCCCGGATCTTTGCGCTTGAGCGCTTCACGAAGATCGTCTTCAGAAAAATGCATATCGTACCTCTCGAATCTTGCGCGTCAGTCCCTTGCGCAGATCAGCCAGTGAACGATGCAGCGTGCTCTTCACCGTGTTCACCGGCATTTCCAGAACTTCCGCGATCTCTGCCGGGCCCAGCCCTTCTTGAAATCTCATAATCACCACCAGGCGCTGTCTTTCCGGCAATGTCGCCAGGCTTTGCTGCAAGCGCTCCAGCAGCATGGTGTCGGTCTGCCCGGATACCATTGCAGGCTCATGCGCTTCTTCCAATGCCATCTCACGACGACGATGCTTCTTTCGTCCCTGGTCAATGCAGCGGTTGGACGTGACTTTTCTCAGCCAGTACGTCAGGTGCGCCGGGGACTGTATGCGATCGATACTCTGAAACAACTCCAGAAAAACCTCCTGCGCCAGGTCTTCCGCCAGAAAGCGGTCCTGGAGAAAATGGTAGGCAATGCTGAAGACCATTCCCTGATGCTCACGCACCAGGTCGGCAAAAGCCTGCGTGTCACCGGTAAGTGCCCGGTTCAGCGCCAGTTTGAGCCGGTCATCTTCAAATGCCGCCGTTTGCTCCAAGTGCCCTCTCTTGAACAGTTATACGTATCGCAGGCAATTTCGGGTGCAAGATTCTTGTTAAGCTAGAAAAATCAGGAGGTTAACTGATGGCCGATGCCAGGTCCTTTGAGGCGGATTATCTTGACGAGGTGCGCCGCAGCTTTCGCGGCTATAAACGCCTGGCCGATGGCGGGCTGACCCAGTTGAGCGACTCTGACTTCTTTAAGGCCCCGGACACCGAGTCGAACTCCGTGGCCCAGATTGTGAAACACGTGGCGGGCAACTTGCGTTCCCGCTGGCTGGATTTTCTGACCACCGATGGCGAGAAGCCGGACCGCCATCGCGACCAGGAATTTGTGCTGACCCAGGCCGACACGCGGGCCGATCTGATGCATCATTGGGAAGAGAGCTTCAAGATTGTTTTTGACACGGTTGCGTCACTGAAACCGGAGGACTTTGTGAAGACGGTTACGATCCGTGGCGAGCCACACACCATCCTGCAGGCCATCAACCGCAGCCTGATGCACACGGCTTATCACGTCGGACAGATTCTTTATGTAGGCAAGCACCTACGTGGGGCGGAATGGACAGTGCTGAGCATTCCAAAAGGCAAGTCAGAAGAGTTCAACAGGATGAAACCGGAAGATCGCAAGGTAAAGCTGCCCAACAGACCATGAGTCTCAGCCGATTCCATTTCACCAACCATGTTCAACCAACCAGCGGCGTCAACGCATTTTCAGTGATCCTGGCGCTTTCCTTGGTTAGCTCGGTCAAATTTTTTCGGATTGGCTCCAACGTTCCATCGGATTGATAAACCGCGCCTCCGCCCGCCGGGATGCCAATGCCCCGCACATCGGATGGGGACAGATTCACCAGTGCGCGCAGGTCCCACCAGTCATTCTCTTCATCGTGCGCGCCCACATAGAAGGGAGCGAAACGAAACATATCAAGCGGC
>JBARNL010000409.1:0-1857 GCA_049802955.1 Candidatus Angelobacter sp. | reverse complement strand
GCTATCTCGCCCGGTTTGTAAGTTGCCATAACTCCCCCTGTGTACTGGATTTTACCAAAACGCGGAGCAAGGAAGCCCTTGCTCCGCATCAGTTCTAGCCAATGACTAGGCAGTCGTTGTCGTTGACTTTAGTAAGCGTTCTTGGAGCATCTCCGATTTAACTCGAAGAATTACATTCGACGCGGTAGTCCAATACGCCGCATCCGAACCCAGGCTCGCAATCGGGCTCACGGTTGCGAGGTTGTTCGTCAGCGTACGGTAGAGTTCATCCGCCGTCCGCTTAAACGCTTCTTTCCAATCGACAATCCAGAGCTGCTTCCCCGTATTTGGATCAGTTTGCAGTAGTTCACGGAAAGCACCGGCCAAAGGAAGTGTAGCCGCAAGGTCGAGCCTGTGGCGTGTTTTGAGGTTGATGCCGGGGTACGTGTGGTCTTCCTTCAGGGGTTTAACCACGCGCAGTCCGCCGAAGCGATTGCGGCTCTTCATGTTCTCCTTGCTGCTGAACTGCGCCTCGATATATTCGGGCAAGAATGTAATGTCCAGCATAACATCAGAGAGTGCGAGGAAATCTTCGCGGGTTTTCGGATCTATATATAGCTTCAGAGCCTTCTGCTTGCTCTTGTAAAGTTGAGGACCAAGGTTCTGCTTATCTTTTAGAAAGCAACCAAGCCGCTGGAGGATTTCCCGAACGTCCCAGGTTCCCGCATCATTTTCCCGGAAGGAAATGTGCTTGATATCGAAACCGGAGCGAGTCAGGATGTCCTTTAGAGGCTGGAACTCATTCCGGTACTCATCCATCGTGTGCTCTTTCACCTGCGTGGAGGTATTAAGAGCCTCAACCATCTCTTCGGGAACAACGTGCGTTCCCTTCGTGGTGATGAAGCGGACGCGAACGAACGGCTCTGTCCAGCCTTCGATCGCCTTTAGTTCGTCTATCCGACGCATCGTGTTGTCGATGACCGCGAACGTGTGTCCACCGTCTGCGATTCCAACTTTTCGGGCATCAGAAATTTCTGGGTTTATGTAGTCTTCCTCGCCGTTTTTTTCGAGGATGATGTTCAGATTGCGAACGCCGGTAGGGGCTTGCGAAATATCGAAGCCTTCACAAATGAACGTGATTCCCCTGTTCTTGATGTGAAACGCTTGCGGGTTCTTTTCCACCGATTCAATCATGCTCTTGAACGGTTTGCTGCTTTCCTTGGGAGCGCGAACGTTGGCGTTGCCACTGACCAACTTGTTTACTTCGCTAAAAGGGAGCAGGGTTTCTAGATGGTGGAGGTTGGAATCGAACGGGTCTTTAATTCGTTTGCAGTGATCAGGATCGGTTACGCGGAGCGTAATTGAGGTCTTCATTCTGTTTTCTCCAAATCGGCGTGTGCCGGAATTGGCCGTGGTGTCACGGCTGATTCCAGAATACCACAGTCGTGATTACTATGCCAGCATTTTTCGTCTGGCTTCCGGATCAAATCTAATTGCAGTCCGCCGTGTGCCCCATAATTTCGCAGAAGCTGGCTCGTGTTTTCAGCTTCTGCGAGAGGTTGAGTTCAAATCCGCGTTCATCCGCGCAAATCCGCGGTAAGCGCCTTCGCTCACCCGATCTTTCCTGATCAGTGTCATCAGTGAAAATCAGTGGTTGAGATTTTTGCTTTTCTCCGCGCCTCTGCGGTAGCGCCTTCTGATCAGCCGATCTCCCGATCACGCGCTGTTCGCAACTGATTGATATTCAATCCGTTGCAAGCCGTCCGGTGGAAATGAGTCGGGGTTTATTGAAACTGGCGGCTTTTGACCATTACCATTTTTGCCTACAGCCCAGGTTCGCTTTCCCTATATAGTAGTCAGTGTCGCCATGGCTAAACC
>JBARNL010000408.1:0-11566 GCA_049802955.1 Candidatus Angelobacter sp. | reverse complement strand
GCTCACTTCTTTCACGTTCCCTCGTGGCGTATCGATTTTTTCCAGAATCTGCTCCGCATGAGCGCCGTTGCCTGACGGCTCTGCTGTTCCCCGCTTCCACACACGGTCGTCGCGCATCATCACGTCTTCCGGCGCGCAGTTCATCTTTACTGCCGCTGTTGCGGCAATCTTCTTTCTTACGTCCTGCGCCGCGCGCAACGCCGCGTTGCCATTCATAAACGTCACTCGGCTGGAATACGATCCAATATCGATCGGCGTGAGGTCAGTGTCGGCAGCAATAATTCGTATCCGTCCAAGCCCGATGCCCAGCACCTCCGCCACAATCTGCGCCACCATCGTGTCCGAGCCCTGTCCGATATCCGACGCGCCGGTATAGACCACAACGCCGCCATCGCGATCAATCTTTATATTCACCGTGGAATGCGGCATGTCTGAGCGAATAATGCTGTTGGCCGCGCCGCTCACGTAATGGCTGCATGCCATCCCCATGCCACGCGCCGGCGGCAGCTTGCTCCGTCGCTCATGCCAGCCCGATCGCGAAATAACTTTATCAATGCACTCCGGCAGGCCATAACTCTGCACCCGCAGATTGTTCACGGTAATGCATGGCGGCTTCAGCAGATTGATGCGGCGAATTTCCGCCGGATCAATATCCAGCTTCGCCGCAATCTCATCCAACTGGCTTTCAAATGCAAACCGCACGTTCACTGTTCCATGCCCGCGCATCGCCCCGCACGCTGGCTTGTTCGTCAGCACGCGATAGCCGTCATACTTAATATTGGGAATGTCATACAGCGCGCCCAGCAGCGCGCCGGAATAAAGGATCGTCACCACGCCGTAAGAGCAGTACGCGCCGCCATCCTGAATCACTTTGGCCGCGACCGATGTCAGGTGACCATCTTTTTTCGCGCCAATCTTGAGATCGATAATCGTCCGTGGCCGTCCTCGATGCGCCCAGAAAACCTCTTCCCGCGTATAAGTGATCTTCACCGGCGCTCTGGCTTTGCGCGCCGCCACGGCCGCAATGATCTCCAGCGGGATCACTTCGCTCTTCCCGCCAAAGCCGCCGCCCACCAGCGGCTTGATCACGCGGATCTGCTGCATCGGCAGCTCCAGCACAATTGAGAGCTTGTGCTGCAGATAGTACGGCACCTGCGTTGACGACCAAACCGTCAACCGGCCCGGCTGCCCGGTCTGTGAATCAATCTCAAACGATGCCAGCGTGCAATGCGGCTCCATGGCTGCGTGCGTCACTTCGCCAGCAATATACCGATGCTCCGCCACCACATCAGCCTCGGCAAAACCCTTGTCCGGATCGCCAAAAACATGGTGATAATCTTTTTCAATGTTGTTGGGCCGCTGCGGATGGATCCAATCCTTTTCCGACTTCATGGAGTCTTCCGGATCAAACCACGCCGGCAGCTGCTCATATTCCACTTCAATCAATTCCAGCGCGCGCTCCGCAATCGATTCTGACGTTGCAACAACACAAGCGACGTTGTCGCCCACGTATCGTACTTTTTCGACGGCCAGCGCAGTCTCGTCATGGCCGACGGGCAAGATGCCATACTTGTTCGGCGCATCCGGGCCCGTGACCACGCACACCACGCCCTCGATCGCTTCAGTTTTCGAAGTATCAATGCTCTTGATCGTTGCGTGCGGATACGGCGAATGCAGGATCTTGCCGGTCAACATTCCCGGCAGGCTCAGATCGTCAGCATACTTGCCCTGACCGGTGGTCTTGCCCGCCGAATCGACGAGGGCTACGCGTTTCCCGATAATGGAAAAATTACTCATTCTCTGACAGGTTATCACCCGCCAGCCTAATCCTCATCCGGCGCAGCACTGAAACCCTAATCCTTTCTCCTCCAGATGACAGGAAAAAGGGTGCCTGCCTGCTCGGCTGTTGTGGAGCCTCCGGCCAGCGCGATCGCCCTTGCGAGTTGGGGATCCCGGCCTGTGGCCAAATCTTGCCCTGACGGCAACAAGACCTCATCGGGCTGCACGCCTTGATGCTCCAGGCTTTTGCCGTCGCTCAGCAGAAGGTCAGCAACAGTCACCTCCACGCCATAGGGCAAGGTCGAATCCAGACCTTGGTCCATCGGAAATATCTGGGCAACCATCACTTTTCCTGAAGATTTGTCGCCTATAACTGTGCCTCTTTTTTGCAGCTGGATCGCACGCGCAAAGATTTCCGCTGCGGAAGCTGATGCGCTGTCAATAAGAACTACCAAAGTGCCTGTGAACGCATGGCCTCCCTGCCCTTTGATGACAATTGGTTTATGCTCGCCGCGCGAGACGTGCTCGCCCAAGGTGAAGCTGTTCTCAAACAGGCCGGAAAGGAGATGCGCGAGCAGTTCTTCGCTGCCGCCAAAGTTTCCGCGGAGGTCCATGATCAATGCTTTATGTTTGCGGGCCCGGGCTATCCAACCATCGATCTCAGATTCTTCTCCCAAAAAAGCAGGGAGCTTCCAGACGAAGACATCTCCAGGCAATTCAACGCCACGCCATTTCAGTTCTCGGTCGTAGCTTTCCTGCTGGCGCACCAGATCCCAGATATCCCTTGAGAATTCAAGAACCTTTGGCTGTTTATGTACGCTGGCGCTTACGAGCAGATTGCGTGTTTGCCCGCCCGGAGTAGCCAAAACAAGATGGAAAGCCGAACGCGGAGCAAGGGAATTGAAGGCATACTGCATTTTCCACAGATTGTCTCTGGTCAGCGCGAACCCCTCCATAGCAACGACCTGGTCTCCGGGCTTGATTCCCTGTTGATCCGCATTCGATCCGGGCTTCACGGCTGTAATAAAGCATTTCTCGCCTGTGAATGTAGTCTCCCACCCGTTCTCGATATCGAAGGGTCTGGGCGGCGGCTGGAAGAAGGTATGAGAATCATTCAAACCATCCAGCGCCCACGCTATCACTCCAAAGGCATCGCTCAACGTCTGACTCTCGCGAATCTTTTCGTCCGCTTGCTTAAGTCTTAGATCCAGATCCAACCCGTGATAGGCCTTGTCATAGTAATGTTTCTTCACCTTGTCCATCGTATTTTTGAGCATTACTCTAGCAAGACTTCGCTGCTGATCGCTCATCGGCTGTATGCTCGGTTTGTCGTTTGCGAAGATAGATACTTGGCAAAATGTAATGGCCAGGGAAAGGGCGGCTACTTTTAGGAAGGAATGTGACATAGCGGGATATTGTGCTCTGGATTATAGGAACGATCAAGAAAATTCAGAGTTCCCGGCCGGGCTTTTTGCACCTGGATCTCTGGCACAATGTCCTATTTTGAGGCTTTTCCCTTACGGTTGGCGACGGTTTTCGTTTTCTGCCATGATCGCCGCTTTGATTGCCTGGTACATCTGGGTGTATCCCGTGCAGCGGCACAGGTTCCCGCTCAGCGCATGTTTAATTTCTTCTTCGCTCGGCTCAGGGTTGCGGTCCAGCAGCGCCTTTACGGTAATCATGAAACCTGGAGTGCAGTAGCCGCATTGTGCGCCGCCCCAGTCGCCATACGCTTTCTGGATGGCCGCCAGCGCGCCGTGGTCGGTGATTCCTTCCACAGTAGTAATCTCCGGTCCATCGCTTTCGTCCGCCGCGCAGCTCATGGCCAGCATGGTGCAACTCAAAGTCGGAACTCCATCCACCAGCACCGTACATGCGCCGCAGGACGAATCATCGCATCCGCGTTTTGACCCTGTCAGGTCCAGCTCCTGGCGCAGAACGTCCAGCAGCAGCTCGCTAGGCTCAATCGCCAGCTCGTGCTTGCGGCCGTTCACTCGGAGTTCTATGAGTTCTTTTTTCATGACTAGCAATTAGCAATTAGCAGTTGGCCTTTGGCCAGACCTGATTTTCGAACCTTCCTTTCTTCAACGATACACGCAAATCCCGCAACACGCGCCTCCGCGCTTTCGTGCCCTCTGCATCCAATGAGCTTCGGTCTTCAGATCACCTGATCACGCGCGATCACCCGATCACCTGATCTCAATATCCGTAATCCGTCTGCGCAGCATACGCATGCTGCTTTACGCCCAGATCATCCACCCGAGCCGACCCTAATTGCTTCGCGTATTCACCGCGATCAGCCACCTTGTTTATCCAGCGTTCCGCCCAGGCTTCAAAATCCGCATGCGTCTTAGTCTCCGCGTGGTACTGCTGGAAGAATGCATCGTCTCTTTTATAGTAGCCCTGCACCGGTGAAGGATGCGCGCCCAGCGGACACTCCACGACGGCCGTAACCAGAAATCCTGGGATCACAGTGCGGTTCGGGTCGCTGGCGATGACCTGCTCACTCACAATCTCTTCCGCACAGACGATGACTTTCTTTGCCGCGCGCACGCCTTCCAGCATCACCCCAAAATTCCCCCAGCAATGCGCGTTGCCGTGTTTGTCCGCCCTCTGGAGATGGACAATTGCTACATCCGGCACTAGCGCACGCACTGCCAGCAAAGTCTCCTTCGGCTCAAAGGGAGAAATAATCTGGTAGAAGAAATGATTACCTTTGGGAACATCGCTGCCCATAGCGGTTCGCGTCGGCAGAAACGGCACTCCCATGGCGCCCGCCTGCAACGCCAGCGCCAGCGTAAAATTCGTCATATTAAAGACGCGCAGCTTTTCTCCCAGGTTACCGGGGTTCTCCACCTCATTGGCGCGGCGGAAGTTATAGGCCGACCCCATCATCACGTTTCCAACCCAGGCCGCCACCACGTCTTCCACGCATCCAGCGCCAATCATCTGGTCAAACAGAATGTCAGAGATGGGCCCAATCAGCCGCAGCCCACGCTTCTTCTGCCGCATGATCTCGTGCCCTGCGGCAAATGGGATCATCTGCTCCAATTGCAGTCCCAGAGCGACACTCGCTCCGTCAGGAACGTGCTCTGTAATCGCCTGCCGCATTGTCATCAATTTAGACATTTTTCCCGAAGTCCCGAATGCGCGGTTTTTGCGCGTGAGCGATCTCTATTCACTTCCAAACGCCTAGCCGCTAACTTCTAATTCCCGATCTCCAAGGATCTCACATCGCGACGAGTAGTTTTATTTCGCGGCCAATTTCCTGATCAGCGCTCATCTCCACAATCTGTGGCTTACCCTTTCCAGATTGCAAGCAGCGTAATCCCAATAACAATCGTCAAACCGATCACAACATAAATGAATAGATCTCGCGCGGCGCGCGACGACGTTCTTTCTGGCGCCAGCGCAGGTCCAGCCATGACCAGAATGTAATGATCGCCCTTGCTTAGCATTTGCATGGCATCGCTGTATCGTTGCAGCTCCAGCTGATTATCTTTGTCTCGATTGTAAGCAGCTTTTAATAAGCGTGTAACTTCTTTCTCGTATTCCTCATTGGTATCGTAGAGCAAGTCATCTGGAATGTCCGCGGGAGTAGGGGACTCAGGGTCTTGCTCGCTGAACAAGAGCAATTTCTGTTCACCGTCAGAGAGCGGCGTTCCTTGCATCGCGGCCTCCAGGGTTATCTTGCCCGCCAGAAACTTCTTTGCTTCCATCTGTGAAGAAAATGTCATTGTGGTTCAATCTGCGCTCAAATCTGTGTAAAGCTGCGGCGAAATTTATTTCCCTTTCCACACCGGCTTCCGCTTCTCCATCCAAGCCGCGATTCCCTCTTTTACGTCTTCGGTCTGCATCAGTTCTTCCAGATAAATCTTCTCCGCCCGTGCCAGGCCTTTATCCAGATGCATGGAATCCCAAGCATAAAACGCCTTCTTGGTCACTGCCAGCGTCGCCGGGCTTAGCTTTAAAAGATGATCGACCGTGCGCTGTATCGCCTCCCGCAATTCACTTTTCGGATGCGCCTCATTCGCCAGCCCCCATGCCGCTGCTTCTTCGCCGCTGAATCTCCGTCCGGTAAAGACCAGGTCCGCCGCGCGCTTCTGACCTACTAGCGCGGCCAGGGCCGTACACGCCACTGGCGGATAACATCCCAGCGTGATCTCCGGAAACCCCCACTTGGCGTCCGGCGCGGTGAAGCACATATCGCAGATCATCGCCAGCTCCGCACCTCCGCCCAGGCACACGCCATGGATTTCGGCAATCGTGATCTTGGAAAACTTGACCATCGCAAGAATCACTCCATGAAATTTCTGCAGCATGGTCTGTATCTTGTCCGGCGTGTGCACCGCCACGTCCACTCCGGCAGAAAAACCGCGTCCAGCGCCACTGATGATCACGGCAGAGATATCTTTCCTTTGTCCCAGTTGCTGCAACGCCGCTAGCAGCTCGTCCATCATCTGGAAATCAATCACATTGAGCGGCGGATGGTTGAGAGTGATGCGGGCAAGCTGGCCGTGAGTCCCAATCGCAATCCACTTCGTAGCCGTTACTTGATTATCTGAGATTGTCATGGCTCTTATCTGTTCCGATCACCAGATCTCCCGATCACGCGCGATCACCCGATCTATCCTCTCCGTGTCTCAGTGTCTCCGTGGTGAGATTTTGGTCTTTGATTTTGCGATCACGGCGATCCCTAACTGGTCCAGAACCCCTTGGTATCGTACTCGCGTATCGCCTTCAGCTCCGCTGCGTTCGGTTCCGGCGTTGGACCCGCGTCAGGAGCGACCTTCAACTTCCATCCTGTATTCGCCAGCACGTCATCCACGCTTATGCCTGGATGATACGTGGAAAGATATGCTTCCTCATCATCGCCAAAACGCAACACACACTTTGTTGTGATCACTGCTGAAGGTCCGCCGCGCGGCAGCCCAACACGCCTGCGCCATCCTGCGCCGTCGCCGTTTCCTGGACTGGTAATGTAACTCACTTTTTCCGGCAAACGATGCTTACCGTGCTCCAGCAGAGACACAAACCGCTGCGCCATCGACGCAATATCGCACGCGCCACCCGATCCGGGTAGCCGCACCATACCGTTCTTGCCCTGCACTTGTGTCGAATTCAGGTTGCCGTATTTATCAACTTCAGCGGCGCCCAGAAAGCCAAGGCTTACCCGCCCCGATTGCAGCAGGGTCATCACCTCCAGCATGCCCAGGCACTGTGTCGCGCCCTTGATGTTCGGCGGATCGGCCATGGTGTAAATCAGCTCGGGCGATGGCGTCGAGCGGATCACGCCATTTTCAAACAACCCGATGGCGTTGGGCGCATGCGTCTTCTTGGCCACAACAAACGCAATCAGCGGCAGCCGCATCCCCACAAAGGCGACCTCGCCGTCTTTGATCTCGCGCGCCGCCGCCACGACCATAAGTTCGTTGAGTGTATAGTTCATTGTTACTGCAATCCCGAATCCCGCGTAGCGGGGAAGGAGCCTATATTTCGACACTCATCTGGAAAAACTAACACACACAATTTTGAGGGAACCTCAGCGACTATTAAGCCTGCAGGGCTCCCTCGCTACGCTCGGGATGTAAAAACAAAACCTACTGCACCGCGTTCAGCGCGCTCTTCCTCACTTCGCCGATCGTCAGCAGTGGAACTTTGGCACCGGTCTTGGGCGCAATCCATTTCATTTCTGATCCGATAATATCCATCAGCAGCTTCTTATCCGCAGCCGTGGGCAGCCAGGTATCAAGCTGCTGTTTGTATTCTTTTTCGTCCATCGGCTCGCCTGTCTGCGGATGGAACATCTGGCCCTTCCAGCGGCCAATCATGCGATTGAACTGTATATTGGGACAATACAGCTCCGTACTTCCTGGACGCTGGCCGGCACTGATTCGTCTGACAAGTTGCACGCATTCGTCGCGGTAGAGATGCCTATTGTAGTCATTCAGGTTATCGAGATCAGGCGCGGTTTCGTTTTTCAGTTCGTCGTAGCGGCCCTTCAATCCCCATGTATAAGCCCAGTGCGCCGACGACGAATGATCGGTGCCGAACAAATCATAGGCGCTGGAAATCCATTTATTGAGATATTTCTGCATCAGCCAGCCCGGGACCACACCTGCTTCAGCAATGCGCGCCAATCCGGTGTTGCCCGTGCCCATGTGGAACGCTTCTTCGCGCAGCATGTAACTCATTGATCGGCCCAGCGGCGCAAAGGCAGAGTACTTCAGCATTTGCAGCTGAAATTTGCCGTCGCGATCGACAAAGTCAGTGAAAGCAAAAAAGTCCAGCCAGTTATCGCACTCTTCGTTAAACGATCCCAGCAGCCGCTTGTTCTCGTATGCTTTGCGCTCCAGCATTTTTTGCGCTTCTACTTTGCCCGTGCTGCCAAAATGGTCGATCAACAGCGCGCACATTTGCCAGCCATGGCGCATCTCCTCAATCATCACGCGCGTAAGCGACGAACGGTCATAATCGGTGGGCGCGGTCTCAAACAACCAGCGTTGTTGCTCTACGCTGGCAAATTCCGTGTCGCCCTGGTAAACGATCAGGTTCATCAGCGCGTCACGCATGTTCTGCGTGGGAATCTGGCGGACGTTCTCCCATTTATTGCGCCCTTTGTAATACCCGAATGAAATTTCTTCGGTTTCAATCGCTCCATACAGCGTATCGAATTTAAAATTGCGAATGTCGTCGTGATTGACGCCGATTTCCTCGCGCCAGCCTTTAAACAGCCCTTCCCAATCACTGAACGACCCAATCTTCATCACTTTTCCCGGCATGATTCACTCCTACGAATATCTTTGAACTTCGCACGCTCGCCCTAGCGATATCCCATTTCCGGGTCGAGCCGCACCTTGCTTCTTACAAACATTCCGCTTCCGCGGGCGATCTCCACTTCCTGATCGTTGTATAAAACTGACTCCGCCAGAAACGACGATCCGCCACCGCTCACCACTTTGCCTATCGAGCGAATCACTCCCGCCGAAATCGGCGCCAGCATATACAAATTGAAGTTGCTGGTGAGAACAAACCGGTCTTCCACCAGTGAGCTCACCGCAAAAAACGCGGCGTCGTCCAGGCTCTTGAAATAAACAGCTCCGTGCGCAGCTCCAGCGCCATGAAAGAAACGCTTGTCGATCTCGACCGTGATTTCGGCTGTTCCCCGCCAAATCTTGATCGCAGGCTTGAAGAACTCATTAATTGGCGCAGCCAGATACATGCGCTCCAGCTTGCGATAATGCTCTTCATCGATGATCGAGATTGTAGGTTGTGCCGTCATGATCTAATCATTGTGAATACTTTGATGGGTTCGCCGTAGAGACGTTGCGCTGCAACGTCTCGAGACCAGCAATGCTGCGTCTCTACGCCATCATCAAAGATTCATCCACACCGATTTCAGTTCCGTGTAATGTTCAATCGCGTGCATGCCCAGCTCGCGCCCAAAGCCTGACTGCTTGTAGCCGCCAAAGGGCATCGCCGCATCCATCACGCCATAGGTATTAATCCACACCGTTCCAGCTTTTAACCGGCGCGAGAGCTGGTGCGCTTTCTTGATGTCATTCGTCCACACCGCCGCGGCTAGGCCGTAAACGTTCTTATTCGCCAGTTCGGCCACCTGCTCAAGGTCGTCAAACGTGAGCGTAGCCAGCACTGGGCCAAAAATTTCTTCCTGCGCGATCTTCATCTCATTGTTCACGTCGCCAAAAATTGTCGGCTCAATGAAATATCCATGATCGCCATTAACTTGCGCGCGCTTGCCGCCGGCCAGCAGCTTTGCACCTTCATTCTTTCCTGTCTCGATATATCCAAGAACCGTCTGCATCTGCTTTTCGCTGACGATGGCGCCCAGCCGCGTCTTAGGATCCAGCGGATCGCCCAACCTGATCTTTTTCGAGGACTCAACCAGCTTGGTCACGAACTCATCTTCAGCTTTCTTCTCGATGAACAGCCGCGATCCGGCGCAGCACACTTCGCCTTTGCCATAAAAGATGCCGTTCAGCGCGCCTTTGACGGCGGAATCCATCTGCGAGTCGGCAAAAACAATGTTTGGCGACTTGCCGCCCAACTCCAGCGTCACACGCTTGAGCGTGTCCGCTGAGCTGCGCATAATTTCTTTGCCCACGGACGTCGAGCCGGTGAACGCAATCTTGTCCACACCCGGATGCTTCACCAGCGCCGCGCCCGTTTCCGGTCCGCCGGTAATTATGTTGAGCACGCCGGCAGGCAACCCGGCCTCAAGCGCCAGCTCGCCGAAACGAAGCGCCGTCAGCGGCGTCTGTTCCGCGGGTTTCAGGATGACGCAGTTGCCGCAGGCCAGCGCCGGTCCCAGCTTCCAACTCGCCAGCAACAGCGGGAAATTCCACGCCACAATCGCACCCACCACGCCCACAGGATCGCGCAAGGTGTAAGTGAAAGCATTGCTGAAAGTGTTTACGGTCTCGCCGTGGATCTTCGTGGCCCATCCAGCGTAGTAGCGGAAAACATCCGCCACCATCGGCATGTCCACATAGCGGGACTCAAAGATCGGTTTGCCGTTGTTCAGCGTTTCCAACTCGGCCAGCTCTTCAATGTTTTTTTCGATCAGGTCAGCGATGCGCCACAAAATCTTGCCGCGTTCGCTGGCCGACATCTTGCGCCATGGGCTGTTCACGTCGTCAAACGCCTTGCGCGCTGCCGCCACTGCCTGGTTAACGCCGCTGGCTCCGCCTTCGGCCACCTGAGTCAACACTTCACCCGTCGCAGGATTAAAGGTGTCAAACGTCTTGCCTGAACCTTCCGACCATTTGCCGTCGATGAGCAGTTTGCCAGGAGAAACTTTTGCTTTTGTCGCTGCAATCATAATTTTCAATCCCGAGCGAAGCGAGGGATCGCTACCCCCGCTTGCTCTCAAGGTTCATTGATTAAGACTCAACAGTTTGGTCGCAATCGAACAGGATTGCTTCCGCCAATCAGCGAGGAAGCTCATAGGGATCCCTCGCTACACTCGGGACGTTAGCGAGCCTTAAACGTCGCCGGCCTTTTCTCCACATACGCAGCCAGGCCTTCTTTGGCATCGTCACTGGCGAACAACCGCTGTTGCAGTTCTCGCTCAATGGCCAGAGCCGATTCCATGGGAACTTCCCAACCGCTCTGCACACTCCGCTTGATGTTGCCCACGGCCTTTGCCGCCTTATTCGGAGGCGTGAACTGGCGCGCATACTCCATCACGTTTTCCATAAAGTTCTCGCGCTCGTAGATGTCATTGACGATGCCCATCTCCTTCGCTTCCTCAAAAGTAAAGGTGTTGCCCGTGACCATCAGTTCAATGGCTTTGCTCTTGCCCACAATTCGGCTCAGGCGCTGGGTGCCGCCGGTTCCGGGCAGTACGCCAAGATTAATTTCCGGCAAGCCGACCTTACCCGCGTCCCTGCGCGCAATGCGGATATCAGCGGCCATGGCAATCTCCAGACCGCCGCCCACGCAATGGCCATTGATGGCCGCGATCACCAGCTTGGGCGTGTGCTCCAGACGGAGCAGCATTTCATTGGCATGCAGGCAGAAATAATATTTAAACGTGGGATCGACGGTGGAGAGCATCTTGATATTTGCGCCGGCGGAAAAGAATTTGTCGCCCGCTCCGGTCAGCAGCAGCACGTATACATCATTATCCATGCGCGCTTTCAGGATGCACTCATCCAGCTGCCGGTTCATTTCATAGGTATAAGTATTTGCCGGCGGATCGCAAAGCTCGATCACCGCTATGCCGTCTTCAACGCGATAGTTCACCAGGGTCTTGGTTTCCGTT
>JBARNL010000407.1:0-1901 GCA_049802955.1 Candidatus Angelobacter sp. | reverse complement strand
GCATGGGGCCCGGGGTGAGCCGCCTTTAGCCTATGCGACAAAAGGAGTCTCTTTTGAAAAAATATTTAGTAGTGAAAATGGCGGAAGGATGGAGCCAGGTTGTGAACTGGGTGGTAATGCCCGGACTTTATACCATGGAAGCGGCGCAGCAATTTGTGGCCAGCGCAGTGGCCGACGAACCCGGCGCGCGATACATGATCCAGGAAGTGGGCGCAGCGTGATTCCTGTCCCGAGCGTAGCGAGGGAACCCTATCGCCGCAGATTGCGCTGATGATCGCAGATAAAGGCAAAAAGAGGTTAGCCGCGAATTAACGCGAAAAAGCGCGAAATAGGACAGGACCTTACCACTGATGAACACGGATAACACTGATCGGAAAAGGCAGAACTACCGCGGATTTTCGCGGATGGACGCGGATTTAACTGCAGCGCCCCGCAGGGGCGGTATAGCAGCGGAACAAGTGTCAGGGCACGAGTTTACTCGTGCCATAGAGCTTTAATAAAATTTCCGGGCTTTAGCCCCTGGAGAGCCGATGAAATACATGAGACGTCGTGGCCTGAAGATGTTTGCCGTTGCGGCCCTTTTACCCATGATGGCCCTGGCTCAAAATAACGCACAGGCCAACAAACCTGCCGGTCCGCAAGACGCCGCCACACAACAGGTCACGCAACTTGTCCGTGACTTCCTGGCCAATGTGCCCAAGAACGATCCCAAGGTTTTCCAGGAATTCTTTGCAGATGACGTGATCTATACACGAGCCACCGGCTTAACCGTCTCAAAGGCGGATATTCTGAAGAACATCGACGTGCGTGCGGCCAGCGATCCGCAGATAACTTTTGCAGCCGACGATTTCACCGTGCATCCGTACGGTGAAATGGCCGTGGTGAACTTCAGGCTCATCGCGCACAACGTGGAGAACGGCAAGCCGACAACAGCTTACTATCGCAACACAGGAACTTTTCTAAAGCGCAACGGCAAGTGGCAGGCTGTGGCCTGGCAAGCAACGAAGGTGCCGGAAAAGCAGTAATTAGCAGCTAGCTTTTGGCTCTTAGCTATTGGCTCTTGGCTTTGTTTGAATTGATAAACGGCTTGGCTAAAGGCTAAGAGCCAAAGGCTAAGGCGCGTCGCAGCAATCAGCAACTGGAAATCGGATTCATGGCAACGACACAGCAAAAAGATTATTACGGCGCGCTGGGCGTCAAGAAGACTGCCTCGTCGGAGGAGATCCGCAAGGCCTTCCGCAAGCTCGCCCGGAAATACCATCCAGACGTAAATCCCAACGACAAGAAGTCGGAAGAAAAATTCAAGGAAATTTCCGAGGCCAATGATGTCCTGAGCGATCCCAAGAAGCGCAAGATTTACGACCAGCTCGGCTTTTACTCAGACAACATTGATCCTGCCGCGGCAGAGGCTTATTCGCGAGGCGGCGGGTTTGGCGCAGGTGGATTTGGAGCGACGCCTCCGAGCGGCCGAGGCGGCCAGGGTTTCGACTTCAACGGCTTTGACTTTTCCGACGTGGGCGGCGCGGGCGGACGGTCGAGCGGCGGAGGCGGCTTCCGCGACATTTTCTCCAGCATCTTTGGCGGAGGACGCGGCGGCGCAGCCACGGAAGTGGGGCCGGAGCACGGCACCGATCTTGAATACCAGGTGAATGTCGGCTTCTGGGACGCGATCCGCGGCGCGGTAATGCGCCTGAACATTACGCGGCTTGATACCTGCACTAACTGCCATGGCAGCGGCGTGGTGGGAACGCCCACAACTTGCCCGCAATGCCACGGCAGCGGCCAGATTACGCAATCCGGCGGCGGCATGAAGTTCAACGTAGCTTGTCCGCGCTGCCATGGCAGCGGCAAGGTGCAGCCACCGTGTCCGGTATGCCATGGTGAAGGAGCTGTGGAGCGCG
>JBARNL010000406.1:0-4120 GCA_049802955.1 Candidatus Angelobacter sp. | reverse complement strand
GTCCTGGGCCGGTACGCACGCGCGTACGCTGATGTGGCGGTCACGCATAAACTCAATCCTGAAAAGACGGTTGCCGAATTTCAGCAGATGGCGGACGCGGTGAATGGCAGCCGCGAACTGCGGAATGTTTTGCTGAACCCATCTGTGAGCCCCGAGCAGAAACACAAGCTGCTCGATTCGATCATCAAGCACGTTGGCGCAACAAAAATGTTGCGGAATTTTCTGGCTGTGTTGATCGACCACCGGCGCATCGGGAGTATCGGCGATCTGCTGGAGCAATTCAAGCGGGAACTGGACCGGCGGCTGGGCATCGCCGACGCAAAGGTGAGTTCGGTCCGCGAACTGTCTTCGGCGGAAAAGAAATCACTCGAACAGCAGCTAGCTGCGGTTACCGGCAAGACTGTCCGGACAACGTATTCTCAAAATCCCAGCCTGCTCGGCGGAGTTTGGGTTCGCGTGGGCAGCACGATCTATGACGGATCGGTGCAAGGGCGTTTACAGCGCATACGGCAGGAACTGGCGAAGGCGTAGGGAAAATTGGTAATTGAGTAATTTAGTAATTGGGTAATTTGAGCTGTTTTGCGGGCGTGAGCGAAGCGGGAGCCCGCAGGCGAAATCCTGAGCGGAGCGAAGGATCTTCCAATTACTAAATTACCCGATTACCAAATTGACAAGAAAGTTTCGGTCTTACACAAGGTATCTATGGCTCAGATCAAAGTTGAGGCGATTAGCAGGCGTGACCCTGAACGTTGTGAAGGGGAGAGCCTGCTGCCGAAATCCTGAGCGAGCGGCAGCGAGTCGAAGGACCTCAACCAGGAAGGGACCGCAGGGGAAAACAAGTTTTATGGCTCAGATCAAAGCAGACGAAATAACAAAGCTCATTCGCGAGCAGATTGAAAATTACGAATCCAAGGTTTCCGTGGATGAGGTGGGCACCATCATCTCCCTGGGAGACGGCATTGCCCGCATCCATGGATTGGATAAAGTCATGGCCGGCGAAATGCTCCAATTCGGACATGGGGTTTCCGGCCTGGCTATGAACCTGGAAGAAGACCAGGTGGGTGCGGTGCTGCTGGGCGAATTCACCGAACTCAAAGAAGGCGACGAAGTGAAGCGCACCGGAACCATCATGTCAGTCCCCGTGGGCGAAGGCATGATTGGCCGCGTGGTGAATGCCTTGGGCCAGCCCATTGACGGCAAGGGCCCAATTGCATCGAACCAGCAGATTGAAATTGAGCGCATTGCGCCGGGCGTGATTGACCGCCAGCCAGTGCGTGAGCCCATGGCCACCGGCATTAAGGCCATTGATTCCATGATTCCCGTCGGCCGTGGCCAGCGCGAATTGATTATTGGCGACCGCCAGACCGGCAAGACCGCCGTGGCGCTGGACACCATCATCAACAGCAAGGGCAATAACCTGATTTGCATCTACAACGCCATCGGGCAAAAGCGTTCGTCGATTGCGCAGGTAGTGAAAGTGCTGGAAGACAACGGCGCAATGGATTACACCATCGTGGTGGCGGCTTCCGCTTCTGAGCCTGCCCCAATGCTTTATCTTGCGCCGTACGCGGCCTGCGCCATGGGCGAATATTTCCGGGATAATGGCAAGCATGCGCTGGTGATCTTTGACGATCTATCAAAGCACGCGGCGGCCTACCGCGAGATTTCATTGCTGCTGCGCCGACCGCCGGGACGCGAAGCGTATCCCGGAGACGTGTTTTATCTCCACTCGCGCCTGCTGGAGCGCGCGGCCAAAATGTCTGACAAGAAGGGCGGCGGCTCACTCACGGCACTGCCAGTCATCGAAACGCAAGCAGGCGACGTTTCCGCCTACATTCCTACGAACGTTATTTCCATCACCGACGGCCAGATCTTTCTTGAGACCGACCTGTTCAACTCCGGCGTGCGTCCGGCGGTGAACGTTGGCATTTCGGTAAGCCGCGTGGGCGGTTCGGCGCAGATCAAAGCCATGCGGCAGGTTGCCGGCACGCTGAAGCTGGAGCTGGCGCAGTACCGTGAACTGGCTGCCTTCGCGCAGTTCGGCTCTGACCTGGATAAAGCCACGCAGGCGCAGCTCAATCGCGGCAAACGACTGGTTGAGATCCTGAAGCAGGACCAATATCAGCCTCTGCCGTTCAGCAAACAGATCATGATTATCTATGCGGGAACTAACGGTTTCCTGGACGACCTTGAAGTTGAGCAGGTGCGGCCGTTCTCTGAAGAGCTGAATAAATACGTTGAGTCCATGAATCCCAAGCTGCTGGATACGATCATGCAGAAGAAGACCATTGACGACTCCATCAAGGCGGAGATCGAAAAGACGCTAAAGGAATTCAAACAGCGCTTTGTGGCGGAGAAGCAGTCGGAGAAAGCCGCAGCAAAGGTTGAGGCAACCAGCGGACGTTAGTGGAAGCGGGAGTCCGCTGCCGAAGGACCTGAACTTACGAAGTTTTTGGGAGATCATTAAAGCAGGCATATGGCGAATCTTTTAGACATCCGTCGGCGAATCCGCAGCGTGCGCAACACGCGGCAGATCACCAAGGCCATGCAGATGGTTTCGGCGGCCAAGCTGCGGCGGGCGCAGGAACGTGCGTTGGCGGCGCGTCCTTACGCCCAGATGCTGACCAATGTTTTGAAGTCGCTGGTGGCGCGCGCCGATGTTTACGATCCCCAGACCGGAGAAGCGCTGCATCCGCTGCTGGTTCGGCGGGATGAGAAGACGACGCTGCTTATCGTGGTGTCTGGCGAAAAAGGGCTTGCCGGGGCATTCAACTCCAACATCCTGAAAGCCGCAGCCAAGTTCATTGACATCAAGAACGACAAGAATATTGATGTGCTCAGTGTGGGGCGGAAATCGCGCGATTACTTTCGCCGCCGCTATCCGCTGGCTGCAGAAAAAGCGGAAAACCGCAAAGGACCGATCCAGATTGTTGGCGAATATGTGGGCCTGATGAACCGGGCACAATTCGCCAGCGCGCGCGAGATCGCCGAGCGGGTCACGGATCTTTATACCCAGGGGAATGTAGATTCGGTTTACATCGTTTATAACGAGTTCAAATCAGTGATCGCGCAACGGCTGGTAGTGGATGACGTGCTTCCGATTCGCGCCATTGGCGAACAAGTACACGAGATGACCGAGGAGACCACGGAAGAACAGCTTAAGCAACGGCTGGAAGCGGCCAAGCATACCGGTGTTGGGGTCCGCGGAACTGACACGAGCGAAATGGACAAAAAGGCCGCAGGCTTTGGCACGGCGCAGGTGGATTACATTTATGAGCAGCCGCCGGCTATGCTGTTTCGTGATCTGCTGCCGCGATACATCTCTATCCAGTTGTTCCGGGCTATGCTGGAATCTGAAGCGGCGGAGCACGCGGCTCGCATGACGGCCATGGATTCAGCCACCAGCAACGCTTCTGACATGATTGATTCGCTCACGTTGGCTATGAACCGTGCCCGGCAGGCGAAAATTACAAAAGAGATTATCGAAATTGTGAGCGGCGCGGCCGCGGCGCAGTAAGGTCATCGGGAGATCGTTTTGGGAACTCCCGAGCAGAGCGAGGGATCGCTATAGCCGGGAAAGAGCTTTGGGACTGGGAAAACTGGTTGTGCAGATGCTGAGTGCTTAGAAAATATAGTGATCCCTCACCCGCAAAGAGCGCGGGATTCGGGATTTCAGAAAGATTCGCAAAAGAGCTCGGACTCGGGATTGCAGCAGAGAGTTCAGGCTAACTGCTAATTGCTGGGAGATTATGGCTACTCAAAATATAGGTAAGGTGATACAGATCTCGGGACCGGCGGTTGACGTGGAATTTCCAGAAGGAAATCTACCGCCCATTTACCAGGCGCTGCGTGTAACCAGCGAAGGCTTCAAAGTGCCTGACCCCATCGACGTTGTGCTGGAAGTGCAGCAGCATTTGGGCGAAGGCCGCGTGCGCACTGTGGCGATGCAGGCCACGGACGGGATGGTGCGCGGCATGAACGCGCTCGATCTCGGCGGACCCATCTCTGTGCCTGTGGGCAAAGAGACTCTCGGCCGAGTGATGAATGTGATCGGCGAACCGGTGGACCAGCTAGGCCCGATCAAAGCGGCCAAGCGGCTGCCTATTCATCGTCCAGCGCC
>JBARNL010000405.1:0-4893 GCA_049802955.1 Candidatus Angelobacter sp. | reverse complement strand
ATGCCGTCACCACGGTGGGCCGTCCTGTTGTTTCTCCTGCGGGAGTCGCTGGTAGAAATGGATGTACCAACGCGGCAATCGTATGTTGCTGCTGTGGTGAAGCCTAACGAGCGGACATTTGCCGCTGGCATAACCAACCTTGTGCGGAATGGCGCGTGGGCCGCGGCATCTGCGGTAGCGGGAGTGTTCATGCAGCAAGTGGCCTTCGCCGCACCACTCTTGCTGGGCGGTGGGCTAAAGATTATTTATGACGGGCTGTTGTGGCGCACTTTTCGCCATCTTGCGCCGCCCGAGGAACGCAAAGAGTAATAAAGTTACCGCAGCATGATCAAAAGATTCCACACTGCAACGATTGACGGCTCTTTCCCGGCATTAACGTCGTCGTTAATTCTGAATAATATTTTGAAGGTGCAACAAAAAGGGATTCGACGCTTACTCAGGGAAAACCGCGACGATAATCATCTCATATGGTAACCGCGTATTTACTGTTTTTCCGGCATTTGCTGCTGCTGCAACCTCAGTGAGATTAACGCGAGGAATACCCATAACGTGCAAACGATCGCCTTTCCCCATCTTGTCGTCGACTAGCTTTTTCGCCGGGCCCGTTCCATTGACAAAGACCATCCGCCGAAAGCCATCAACGACCGGCTCCTCTTCATCGCTAACGTCAATGATTTTGGCCAGGACAAGAAAGCCGTCAGAAACCGAAGTCGGTTTAGCGGCTAATTCGATGATGAATTCAGTGTAATTATAGCCAGCCTTAGTTGAGGTAATACTGATGGCGCTGCCGTTATTTTTGATCGTGCTCTTCAAAGCTTCGTACTTGGGAAACGCTGTAGCGGCAGGATAGGCCGTGTATTGACTGGTTTTGTTCGCAATCGGAGCAAAAGAATCGACGACTGAGTTGTTCCCGAATTGCGTAATCGGATGGATTTCGAAGACGTGGTCCGGGTTGGAGTCGATGGGTTTAGCCACGGTGTTGCCCTGGATCATTTGATCCGGCGATGGGTGCTCAAACCACAACCGCCACACCCCTTTGACGGCAATCTTGCTAGTGGCTGAGGACTGATTCAGCAGTTGCATACTGCTTGTTTCTTTGGCTGCATTGAGAATTTCAGCAACCAGGGGCAGCCTTACCTCGTCTGCTCTTCCTGCCATGTGAACATCGCCGTCATCGCCCCCCTTATCGATCTTGTGCGCATGGGTCAGATGCTCATCTACCTCCAACTGGACCGTAATCGTGGCTTTGTCCTTATTGTCATTGACGAATTTGGAACTCAGCACCAGCGTTCCGGCCTGCAGTTGGGAAGAGGCAAAGAAGACGGAAAGTACGATCCAGAAAACGTGATTTCTCAGTAGTTTCATGTGAGTGCTCCTCAGGCATTTTGCTCTTCTGGCTCTGGTATAGGTGTCTTCGAGGGCGTCTTCGGTAATTCACTGGGTGCCTTGCCCGAGCCTCGTATATTGATGAACTTGTTGAGAACGTCAAACCAGAATGGGGCGCCAAGAGACACAGCAATAACTGTAAGCAGCCAACCCAGTACCATTAGCAAAATAGCTTTGATATGGTCTCTCGAATCCATGCCATTAAAGTTCGTAGCGCTTTCCCACCCTAGCAGGTTGGTCAAAAATGCCTTTTCCTCCTGCGTAACTGGTTTCAAAGCGGGTTTCAGAGGATCGCTCGCATCAGGATAGGTGGTTTCCACAGTCGGAGCATTTGCTGCCGTTGTTTCGGAGCCATTCTTGGCTGCTTCAGCACGCTGTTCGGCCAGCTTTACGCCTTCCGCGCGCAATTCAGGATTGTGCCACAGAGTACTGGAGATCCGGAGTGTATCCGCGTTTGTGGCAATGGCCAGCAGCAAAGCAATAATCACAGTATTTAGCTGGGTTTTACGCTTGTACCATCCTGAGACCCGGTCCATGGAGTCATCAAACCATTTCTCAATGCTCTTCCGGGTCTCAGACAAGGTGCCTCCGGCAGTTCGCAGTAAGCTAGTGAGGGCAGTCTTTACATCTCCCGGAGGAAGCCTGTTGATTCCGGCCTGCAAACTGGCGAAGGTAAGCGGAGCTTCAGGGCCGCTGATAATGTCCATGAGAGTCGTAGCAAATGTTCGAGCAGGGATATAGGAAGGGTGCTGGCTACCCTTCTTCATTCCTGTGACCAGAGGGTGCTTGTAAAACTCGGCGATCAGCCAGTCCTTATTGGCGGCCGTCGACGTTGGATCGCCTGGCTTGACCGGTTGTGGCTGCTCGTCAAGCAATTGCCGAATGCCCAGTTCAAGAGTCTTGGCACGCAAACCTAAGGCCCCGGCAATCCACTCATTGAGCGAAGTACAAATGATGGCAAGCAGCAGATAGACAAAGATCAATCCAACGGCAACATCGAGGATAGTGGAGCCGAAAAGTCCGTTCATTTCATCCCTCTTTCTTGTCGGGCACTATTAGACGAAGATCTAAATTTCCGAAGGGGACCCGCCAAACCCATCAATGCGGCTTGTTCACCGCATCCTTTAATAAAAACATTGGTTTACTGAACATTAGAACGGGAATTGTAGGCCAGTTCCTTTAGCGCGCCACAATATTTTTTCTGAGAATTGAACGGAAGCCTTGGATTGTTTCTGTAGGTCATTGAGCGAACACAACATGCGCCAGAGTGGACTGGAGTCAGAAAGGCGCATATCGTGGTTACAACATGATGTTCAGAGCGCTCATGAGAACTCCGGTCGCTTTATCTCTGGCTGCGGTATTTGCCTATATCGGAGCGCAAGGACAGTCATTCGATGATAAAGCGGGTATTCTCCGCGTTAATGTTCGCGTGGTGCAGGTAGACGCGCAGGTGCTGAACAAGAAAACGAGGCAAGCAGCGCGTGAATTGAAGAAGGAAGATTTTGAGCTTTACGAAGACAACGTCCGGCAGCAGGTGAGCTCGTTCAGCCAGGACACGCTGCCCCTCTCTGTTGTCCTGCTTTTCGATCTGACAGATAGCGTAAGGCCCGTATTGAAATCTCTGGCAGACGGCGCGCTGGAAGCCCTGCAGCACCTGAAGCCTGAAGATGAAGTGGCAGTGATGGCATATGCCGCATCTGCGCAGGTATTGCAGGAGGCGACGACCGATCGCGCGCTGGCGGTGGCGGCAATCGAAAAAGCCAGCCGCATGGAGAGTGGAGAAGCCGCATTTTTCAATGAGGGAATTTTCCAGGCGACGGAGCAATTGGCCAAAGGCAAGGACCCTTCCCGCAGGCGGGTGATTATCTGGTTCACCGATGATGTTCCGAATCTGCCATCTGAAGATTCCGTCCCGTTACGTTATCGGACAAGCCTGAAAGGCGCCATGCCGCACACTCAGACGGATGCGATACGGGATCTGTTGCAAACTAATACCGTGGTCTGCTCGCTGCTAAAACAAAGCGATCTCTCCGTGAGCGGAGAATCCGGTCTCAGGGCCAAACCCGCAGAATACATGCTTCATCCGCCGGGAGAAGTTTACAAATATGCCTCTATCAGCGGAGGCCAGGTGATTGAGTTCAAGAAAAAAGAGTTGAACGAAAAACTGGCTTTGTTGATTGACGACCTGCGGCTGCGCTACAGCCTGGGATATCATCCGTCCAGGCAGAAGGCTAAAGGCAAGTACTGCGCAATTAAAGTAAAGCTAACGCCGGAAGCACGCAAGAATTTGGGTAATGTGGTGGTGGAAGCGAGACAGGGATATTTTCGTTAGAATCACGGGCAAGAAAGCTGCCTCGCCTTTACTCGAGTGTTCCCGCCTCAATCGTTACGTTTTCCCGTACGATCAACCGCTGTCCTGACATTTCTTTAATCGCAGGAAGGACGCGGTCAACATGTTCTTCCGTGTCCACAAAGGTAAGCACCAGTGGAAGCTTGCCGCCTGCATCTACCAGCGTTGCTGTTTTTACGCGCCCGCGACCAGTAAAGCCCGCAACAGCATGCAGCACAGTGGCTCCGGCAATTTGCTGTTCGCGCAGATACTTCAGCAATTCCAGATGAAGCGGCCGGCGATG
Organism: Candidatus Angelobacter sp.; assembly: GCA_049802955.1. Taxonomy (GTDB): domain Bacteria; phylum Acidobacteriota; class Terriglobia; order Terriglobales; family Acidobacteriaceae; genus Angelobacter. Next base: position 874 of record JBARNL010000405.1, on the reverse strand, counting down.
CCACTCATCGGCTTCACTGAGATAAATCGAAATCTGGATGGCAATGCGGGGTTCGGTCATCGGAGAAGCGCTGCGCCTTCCTTCTTCAAAATTCTACACGCACCAGGGTTAGATCGCCCGCGCGATCATTGCCCCCACCAGAACTGCTCCCAGACACAAGATGTTGTTGGCCATGATGTTGGATGCAAACAGGGTCCAGTGTCCCTGCTCAAAATAGGACATGGTTTCAAAGGCATAACTGGAAAACGTGGTGTATGATCCGCAGAACCCGATGGCCACCAGCAGCCGCCATTTCGGATCGGCAAGGACGCGTTCTGTTGTCCATATCAGGAAAAATCCCAGCACCAGGCTGCCAGTGATGTTGATGAGCAGCGTCCCCACGGGGAAAGCAGCGTCAGTAAAGCGGGTAATGATGCGGCTGAGAAAGTAGCGCAAATTAGCGCCGAGAATACCGCCTAGAGACACCCAGAGATAGGCTTTCCAATCGATCAGGGATTGCATGCTGATGGCTCCAAAAGAGAGAGATTTTTGGTAGGAGTCATCAGCCGTCAGCGGGCGGTTAAAGGCGAACTCCATCGCCATGACCTATTAAATCATGGAATTGCGAACCCCAGCGTACGGAAATCATCTGTGCCGCAAGCTAACTTCCAGAAAGGGAAGGGAATAAACGAATCCAAATTATGCACATCAAATGAGGCATTTTGCTCGTTACTTTGTCATCTAATATAGTGTTCAGCTGTTTGTACACTCCTCTCACATGACTTTGTTGGAAAAACGTATGCGGGGTCTCAATAGAGACCTTTCGGCTGCCTTCTCTAAAGTGCTTGATGATGCCAAGCCAAAGAGCGTTCATCGCTTGCGAACCACCATTCGC
>JBARNL010000404.1:0-3897 GCA_049802955.1 Candidatus Angelobacter sp. | reverse complement strand
CAGTTAATGGAAAAACCAATTTGGTCCGACGGCACGGTCTGCCAGCGCGTGAGCGTTTCGCTGTTTCGGTCTGCCGCAATGGAGGAAAAACTTTGATGATAGTGCTCTCCCGAACCGTAGACGCGAGCGGAGAATATATTCTGGCCGAGCGTACGATCTATTCCGGCCCTGATTTCTGCAAGATGCGTGCTGTTGATCTGCAACGCTGTCCCGTTATTACGCTGTTCCGCAAACAGGGAGCCGCTGAGAAATGCACTGCCATTATCGGCAAGGCTGCGTTGCACCAGAACACGGCCATTGCTGAATTGGAGGGTGGCTGGAGTATCGATGATTCCGCGGGCCGCAGCCGCGACAACAAATGCACCTTCATTTCCGAAATTCTCCCCGTCGGCAGCTACCGTCCATTTGCTGAAATGACGTGAGGTTTCCGCCTGTATATCGTGCCCATTCAAAGAGTCTCCAGTCATCTCAAAACTCCCAAGATCCTTGGGAGTTCGGGTTACAAGATCCACTACACCGCCAAAAGCGCCGCTGCCGTAGAGGGCTGATCCACCTCCGCGCAATACCTCCGCATGATCCAGTGCAAGACGCGGAACGCGGTCCCAGAACACCCATCCGCCAAAAGGATCGTTCAGGGGAACTCCATCTTCAAGGACCAGCAATCTGCTTGCGCCGCTGGCCCCTACTCCCCTGGCCGATGCGCCCTGAGTAGTAGGATTTGCGGTAAGACTGTTGCTGCGGCGGAAAAGTGTGAAGCCTGGCACCTGGCGCAATGCATCGTCCAGGGTCACCGCTGCGCCATTGTTCAGTTCCGCAGACGTGAGCACAGCAACATTCGCGGCGGTTTGATCCAGACGCGTGGCGGCGCGCTCACCTGTGACCACAATCTTTTCGGCAACAGGCGCCGGTTGAAGCGTAACGGTTATTGGTAAAGCTGATTCGGTCCATTCCACAGTAGAAGGCGAAAAACCGGACGCTGAAATGCGAAGTGTTCCTGGACCAGCGGGCGACTGCATAAGGAAGTTTCCGGCGCCATCAGTGGTCGTATGGTAAGTCTGGCTGCGCGAAAAGAGCTGCACTTGCGCCCCGACGATTACTGCTCCAGTTTCATCCACGACTCGCCCGCGCAAGTCGGACGCCTGGGCGACAGTGCAGGCCAAATAGATCGCTATGAGAATTTTAATGCAGCGTATTTTAATGGAGCGTATAAAGATAAGCGGCGACGTCTTTGCTGTCCTCATCGGTCACCCCCATTTCCGGCATTGCGGTGTGCGGCTCAATCTCATGCGGCTTCTTGATCCAATGGCGGAGATTATCGGGCGTGTTCGGGGCTTCACCGGCAATATAGATACGCAGGGCAAAAGCATTCAGCGGCGGCCCCACTTTTCCGTTGGCCTCTTCAATACCGGGGATCGTGTGACAGGTGCTGCAACCATAAAACCGGATCTTATCTTTGCCTCGATGAGGATTGCCGCCGGTGGCGCGAATCGCTGCCTTGATATCGCTGGCACGTTGGATCTCATTGCGGCTATATCCAACCAGAAGGACCGCCACAATTACAACAAAGACAATCAGTGACAAAGTTGCCCAAGGTTTATGCATCCGGGCCTCCCTGGCGCAATGGCACTCTTATCAGATCGGTTGCTCGCGTGTAGAGCAGCCTCTGATCGGATTCCCGCAGCCATCCAGCAAAAAGCCATAATGCAATGGCAATGTACACCACACCGGCCGGCACCCACATAATTAACCCACCAAGCTGCTGGTCCTGCAATGGGCTCAATCCCCACACAGCGGTGCGGCCGATGTAAGCCGGATACCACAGCTTTGAAGTACAAGTGAGCAACGCGCCCAGCACGCTGGTGTGAACTGCCGTAGTGAAGACGTACACAACCGCCGCTCCGTATGTCATCCGCTCGCCACGGCCATGCAACAGAGTCCACCAAAACAACAACGCCGTCCCAAGAAAAGTAATGTGTTGTGTCGCATGCACCAGCTCATTATCGAGAGTGGCCTGGTATAGGACAGGGACATGCCAGAGCCATACGCTAATGCCGTGAATTATCCATGCGGAGAATGGGCTGGAAACAGTTTTCCAGGTCCATACAACTACGGGCTGCTTCACTGCTTTTCCCAGCTTGATCCGGAGTGCAACCGGAAAGGCCCACAGCATCGGCGTCCCCGGCTGCCCCAGAACCAGCAGCGGGGCAACAATGAGCATCAGCAGCTCATGCTGCGTCATATGCGCGGAAAATAACTCCGATCCCAATCTGTGAAGAGGCGAAAGCAACGTCAACGCCAGCGCGGCTGTTCCAGCGATAAAGCTGGCGATCTGCCATTTTGGTACGCTGCTTCGAATTCGCCGCAATCCAAATAAATAAAGCACCAACGTGAGCAGCAGGCCGGCTATTACCCACGGCTCGAAGCTCCAAGACTGCCATAAGTTAGCAGGAGTGAGGGGACTCAGGTTCTCATGAGCAAAAGTCAGTGTCGGAAACAGCAGAAGGCTCACGGCAAGCCGGAATGTATAGCGAAGCTTCATTGATCGCAGGGACTCATGGCCCACTTTGGAATTGAAAGAGCAATGATTACCAACGTAAACGCGATGGATGCCGCCATTCCGTAAATGGCCATGAAGCGGCTGCGCGATTCCACCATTACCCCTGTATCGGTGGCGCTTTCCGGCAGGCGCCGGTAACACCAGCGCGCCCCCGCAAATCCAGAGAGAGACAGCACAATCGCCAACACGCTATAAAAATGCAGCAGCCAGTGGTATCCAGTAGAGCAAGTGTGTTGAACGATCGCGTAGCTCAGCACTTCATCCAGCGCGAACCCGATTGGCCCGGCAAAAATTCCCCACCAGAGCGCCAGCGCTCCCGCTCCGCTCCGGAACTCCTCCGCCGGTCCAGCCGTATCTGATCTCTTTATAACCATCGCGGCGCCCAATAGATCACCAGATAAGTGGCGATAAAAGTAACGATGATGAAGTACCAATACATCGCGTTGACGCTAACGTCCTCAAATCTGCGGCCCTCAATGGGCGTAAAGAACATGATCACCGTCAGCACCAGCGTGTCACAAGTATCGGTGACAAGGTGGAAAGTATGGAAGCCCAGCAGCGTCCATGTAACCGAGCCATAGGCATTGCCGTCCCAGACACAATTGAGTGACGGGAACTCAAAGGCGCGGATGGCGCAGTTCACAATGCCGATCAACGACATGGCTATGAGCCCGATCCGCACCGCCCCAAGCTCGCCTTGCTCGGATTTTTTCTTCAGCCACTGGTTGGGAATTGCGCTGAGCACCAGGATGGCCAGGTTGATGCTTCCCCACTTCAGCGCGGGAAGATCAAATCCCGGTGGCCAATCGTTTTCGCGGGTGCGCAGGAAGAAATAAGTGGCGATGAAGATCGCGAACATAGTGCCTTCAATCGCCATAAGGCCCCACTGTCCCCACCAGATAATGGAGCGATGCCCAAAGACGACAGTCGGAGTGCGGGAGACGTCAAGCACGGGACGCGGCTGGTTTATTGTTCCCATATCTCGCGTTCCTTTCGACGCAGGCTGGGCTGCCGCTTGGGCCAATACCAGATCAGCAGCGTGATGCCCACCAGAATGATGGTTGGAAAGAAGAGCTTCGCCGTAAAAATGGTGCTGATGAAAAAAATGCTGGTCGCAATCGCCGCAATAAGCGGCACCGGCGTTGGCCCTGGAAATTCATGACGGCTGGCCGGATCGGCATCCATAACGTTGGTCAGAAGTATCTGCCGGGAATCCTCGTCCACACCTTCGACGATGGGCTGGTTCGGCAGCGCGTCCCAGAGCGCGTCACGTCCATTGACGGTGGGAAGTTCGGCGAAGTTATATACCGGAGGCGGAGAACTAGTGGCCCATTCCAGCG
>JBARNL010000403.1:0-3978 GCA_049802955.1 Candidatus Angelobacter sp. | reverse complement strand
CTCGGGAATTGTCCTGCTGGAGTGAATCACCTTACGCTGCCGGATCCTGCTTCCGCCAGCAATGCCAGTCATTGTCCCGGCAATTTGGTCAGCGTGATTGATGCGGTTGGGCTGCGCGAAACTGGAACAATTGGCGTTGGCCCAGGTGCAGTCTCAATAGACGCTTCTTCTGACGCTTCGCGCGTTTACGTGATCAGCGCCAATGACGTTACAACCGTTCGCGATGACGTGAACCCAACCGCGCCATTGCCCGATAGGACCTTTCCCACGCCTTCAATCTCGATCATCAATACCGCTACGAATTCAGTGCTGGCGACTCCAGTAGACCAGAGCATCGTCAATCGTCCGCTTCCCACGTTTCACGTTCCGCAGCAGGACCCAACGTGCGTTCCCACGATTGATCCAAGTTTCAATTCTCACGTTCCGTTGCCTTGTCCGCTACAGAACCCTTTCATCGTCCGAACTTTCCCATAAACTGCTGGGAAATCCGGATGCACTGTTGGAAATAAAATGGGCGGCCTTTTTGGGCCGCCTCATCTGGAATGGTTAGGAGAAAAAGAGAGTTTGGTTTAGTTGTCAGTTCGACGCTTGCGGTTATAGCGCATGGCGATATTCATGAAAATATTTCCGCTGCCAGTGTCAAAACACATCACCAGCGATTCCTGATCTTCACTGCTTTTTTCGCCTAGTTCATCGGCGTGAATCACCGGCGGATAAATCTTGAACTTGAATCCCTGGTCATTGAGCGCGGTAATGGCACTGCCAATCACCATGTTCGCCAGTTCGCAAACGGTTTCCCGCGCCACTTCATCGCTTTCAGGAACGGGCGATCCTGTGAGATAGCTCGCCACCTTGGCTGCGGTTGGCGTGTCGATATCGAAAATAATGCGCCCTTCGATGTCGCCCTTGATGGTGACCATGGAAGCGATGCCTTTGCGGCGATACGCTTCTTCGTCCATGGTTACGTCGCCTATGCGCGTTGCGCATTGCAGCGTTTCCGCCAGCACGGCATCGGCCGCGTTGATGAACGGCTGAATCAGTTCAATCTTCATCGGGTCTCAGCTTTCCTGGGCAGTTGGTGTAGCCACAGCCGCGTCATCGCCCATTACGTATTTGATGACTTCGTAAAGTATTTCCGACTTCACCGGCTTCTGGACAAAGTGGCGCGCGCCTTTTTGCAGCGCCGCAACAATGTTTTCCTGGTAGCCAACGGAAGACACCATGACGATGCGAGCAGTCGGATGCGAACGCACAATGCGCTCCGCCGCCTCAATGCCTTCCATCTGTGGCATGGTAATGTCCATCAGCACCATGTCAGGCGTGGTTCGGTCGTATTCGGTGATAGCGGTGCAGCCATCGCCGGCTTCGCCCACGATCTCGCCGCCGAAAGCTTCAACCATCTTCGCTACGTTCTTGCGCGCGAAGACGGAATCGTCCACCACCAGGTAGCGGATCGGCATGCCATCCTTGCGAATCAAAATTGGAAATGTTTCCATACTTATTCTCCTTGCGACTCCAACTAAACTTTTACTGCTGCTCGAGCAATCTTTTCCGGGTTGCACTGTATGGCCAGCGTGTTAGCCAGCATATCCAGCGGGACAATGCGCATGGCGTGCCCGCGTTCCACGGCTGCTTTGGGCATCCCGAACACCGTGCAGGAATCCTCACTCTGCGCAATCGTCAAGGCGCCTGCATCTTTCATCAAGCCCAGGCCGTCAGCTCCATCGTCGCCCATGCCGGTCATCAGTACGCCTACCGCACGGCTGCCAAACTCCGCCGCTACTGAGCGAAAGAGGATGTCCACTGACGGCCTATGCCCGTTGGTGCGGGCTTCATCGGAAAGCACCACCGTATTTCCGAGAGGCATCCGCCGGACTTTAATGTGGCGATCTCCAGGACAAATCAGCGTGCGCCCTGCAATCAGCAGGTCGCCAGACTGAGCTTCTTTTACATCGATGGCGCAAGACTCATCCAGCCGCCGCGCAAACATTTCCGTAAATCCTTCCGGCATGTGTTGCACCACAACAATTGTTCCCGGAAAATCTCCGGGCAATTGCTGCAACAAATACTGCAGCGCATTTGGACCGCCCGTGGAAATGCCAATGGCTACAATCTTGGTCGGCTCGCGCCGCGGGCGGATGGGTTTCTTGTCCGGCCTGGGTCTATCGAATGCAACAGGACTTGGCGTATTGCGCACCTTGGTCCTGGCGGCAACCTTGATCTTGCCGATCAGGTCCACGGCGATTTCATCCATGTGAGCGGAAGCTGCGTCGCGCGGCTTGGCCACAAAATCAAACGCTCCCAGCGCCAGGGCTTTGAACGTCGCGCTTGCGCCTTCCGTGGTCAATGCGCTCACTACGATCACTGGTACGCGAAAGCGTCGCGTGATCTGGCGCAGCGTCTCCAGCCCGTCCATGCGAGGCATTTCCAGGTCCAGCGTTACCACGTCAGGACGAAGGTCTTCAATTTTCTTAAGCCCAAAAGCGCCGTCCATTGCCGTTCCTACAACTTCAATTTCGCTGTCCCGGGCAAGGATCTGTGGAATCAACTTTCGCATCAGTGCAGAATCATCCACCACCAGGACTCGCAACTTGGTACTCATGCTGTGGCCCCCACCATCTGTAACCTGCCTAGCTTTGCAACTACACTTGAGAGATTCAGGATCAGCACCACCGTGCCATCGCCCAGGATGGAAGCGCCGCTGACCAGGTCTGTGGCCACTAAATGATCGTCCATGGCCTTGATGACTAATTCTTCTTCGCCTACCAAATGGTCCACCACCAGGCCAAACTTGCGTTCGCCCGTGGAAATCACCACCACAATCATCTTTCCTGTTTCTGGCTGGTCTTTTTCCAGCCTGTGGAGATGCAGCAGCATCAGCACTTCATTGCGTAACTGCATCACGTCATGCTGGTCCACGCGATGCAGCGCGCCCTGCGTCGTCCGGGTAATTTCCACCACGGAAGCCAGTGGCACGGCGTATAAACGGTCACCCACACGGAACAGCAGTGCTTTAATGATTGCCAGTGTCAACGGCACTTTCAGGAAGAACGTTGTCCCTTTGCCCGCGGTTGTGCGGATGCTGACCGTGCCTTTCAGTTTTTCCAGCACCGTCTTCACCACATCCATACCCACGCCGCGCCCTGAAATAGACGTAACTTCTTGCGCGGTGCTCAGGCCCGGATGAAAAATGAGATTGTTGACGTCGGCTTCGCTCATAACAGCTGCATCGCCCTGCTTGATCAGTCCACGCTCCACCGCTTTTGCTATCAACCTGTCGCGGTCGATGCCGCGACCGTCGTCGGTCACCTCGATTACAATCTCATTGCCCTGGTGATAAGCGTCCAGCGTGACTGTGCCTTGTGCCGGCTTTCCATCATTGATGCGCTCCGCCGGAGACTCAATTCCGTGGTCCACGGCATTTCGCACCAGGTGGGCCAAAGGTTCGGCGAGCATATCCAAAATGCTTTTGTCCAGATCGGTGTCCTGTCCGGTCACCACCAGGTTTACTTCCTTGCCGCAGGACTTGGCCACATCTCGCACCACGCGCGGGAACCTACGAAAAAGATGTTCCACCGGCACCATGCGGATTTTCATCACGGATTTTTGCAGGTCATTCATGATCCGCGCCTGGAATGCCATAGCGTCAGAGAAGCGCATTTTCAAAGGATCTTTGGGATAATGCTTCTCAAACTCGTTGATCGCCTGGTGCAGCATGCTCTTGGCGATAATCAATTCGCCCACCAGGTTGAGTACGGAATCAATTTTTTCTGCATCTACGCGCAGCAATGTTTCTGACATGCTGGCGAAACTTGCGGGCTGCGTATCCGTGGAAGTTTGCTGGGTAGCGCTTTCCGTTCGTTGTGCCCCACTTTCATTTGCGGCTGCATCGGTCGCTTGCGGCATTTCTTCAGCCTGGATTGCGACCTCGGCATCATCTTCCTGCGGAGTGGTTACGTGCTTCACAATATCCAGCAC
>JBARNL010000402.1:0-1714 GCA_049802955.1 Candidatus Angelobacter sp. | reverse complement strand
GCTTTATGTTCTTTCTTGTTTCGTCGTTCTTGTTGGCCATGCTTGGAATTGTAAAGCCATGGCTGGACTGCGCGAGAGCGAGATGGATGAATGCGCCTCGAAAATTGTGTTGCGCAGCAGTCCCCGGCTGTGGCTTGGAGCTTTGAAAAATCTAGAGGTGCTCGGTTACGCCCGGAACCTGCCAGCCATCGTATTCGCCATTGCATTCGTCGGCCAAGAGATCAAGCTCGGTTTGCAATGCATTTAGGTTTTCGATTGGTCCCGGCTGCCGCGCCTGCAACTGCACTTTCTCCACTTCGGCGTTCAGGCTGACCGATTCAATTGTCCACCCGCGCTCTTGCAGGCGCTGCGACGCGCGGTCGGCGTCGGCCTGGTCAGAGAAAAAGAAGTAATGGTCGAGCTGCGTGGCGCTGCTGAGTGCTTCGTCCAGCTTCTCGTCTGCCTCAGAGCGCTTGGGGCTTGGGGTTAGGAAAGATAGGATGCCTTCAAACATAGTCTTTCCTCTGATGATACAACGGCACATTCGTGAGTGGCTTTGTCGGCCCGCATGCGCTCACCGGTTGTCGCTGCGAGTTGGCTGCGGCATTTTCAGAACGTCGGCGGGCCAAGTTATAATCGTTAGTTTTGCGTCGCGTCGCGATTGCATACGCATTCCGCACTCATAAAGAGGACCAGCATGGCCCAGCAATTTCGCCAGGAAAAAGATTCTATCGGCATCAAGGAAATTCCTGCCGACGTGTATTACGGCGTGCAGACCGCGCGCGCCGTGGAAAACTACCCCATCTCCGGCATGCGCGCACAGCCCACGTTAATTCGCGCCATCGGCATGGTGAAATATGCTGCTGCGCAGGCGAATAAAGAACTTGGCCTGGTCGATGACAAACGTGCCAACGCAATCATGCAAGCTGCAAAAGAAGTTGTGGACGGCAAGTGGGACGCTTCATTTGTTGTGGACGTCTTTCAGGCCGGAGCCGGCGTGAGCTTTCACATGAATTCAAATGAGGTCATCGCCAACCGCGCTACGGAACTTATGGGCGGCAAGCTGGGCGAATACACTGTCCACCCCAATGACCATGTAAATTATGGCCAGTCCACCAATGACGTTTTTCCCACCGCAATGCGTGTGGCGACGTTGCTGGAGTTAGAAAAACTTTACCCCGTGCTCGACGCACTGGCAGCCGCCTTTGAGGCCAAAGCCAAGGAATTTCACGGGATCATGAAGTCGGGACGCACGCACATGCAGGATGCCGTCCCGATCCGCCTGGGCCAGGAGTTCGCGGCCTATGGCATCTCTATCCGCAAAGCCATTGACGACATTCGCCATGCCGGCGACTCGCTGCGTGAACTTGGACTTGGCGGCTCGGCCGTTGGCACCGGCATCAATACGCATCCCGACTATCGAGCTAAAGCGATTGCCAATCTGGCGAAGATATCGGGGCAGAAACTCACGCCAGCTGCCGACATGCGCTGGGCCATGCAATCGAACGCGTGCATGGCGCAGGTTTCATCGTCGCTGCGCAACCTCGCGCTGGAAGTTATTCGCATCTCCAATGACCTGCGGCTCATTTCTTCAGGACCCAACACCGGCTTTGCGGAAATAAATTTGCCAGGACTTCAGCCGGGATCTTCCATCATGCCGGGCAAAATTAATCCCGTAATGCCTGAGCTGGCGGCCATGGTTTCATTCCAGGTCGTCGGTAATGACACTGCTGTA
>JBARNL010000401.1:0-3941 GCA_049802955.1 Candidatus Angelobacter sp. | reverse complement strand
GTGATATTGATTTCACCTCCGCTATTTGCGCCAGTTGCCTCAGCTTTGCCGGCTCAATCGTGCCCGTTAGTTTTTGGGAACCAGATCCGCTGACGATTTTTAACCCCGCGCTCGCCAGCCTTTTTTCCAAATCTGCTTTGAGCTCTGTGACCTCTACCGTCACCTTCAGTGGAGAAGAAGTCGCTTTGCACGTACTGGCTGCAACGCTGGCTCTTTTCGTAGCTGCGCAGCGGTAGATTGCCAGCACTTCAGGGCTCATCTTCGCTTCCGCATGTTTGCGCCTTGCATCTTTCTCAGGCTTCTTAATGGTTGATATGTCTGCGATTGACGTTTCAACGCGCGGCGCGTTGGCTGTGACTTCAACCGTCTCATCGGCGCTAAGACCCGGTTGTGCCAATGGGGGTGGGGGCGCGGGTGGCGCACTCCTGAGTTTGTATGTGCCTCCGCCAAATCCTGCTGCCACTCCCTTGCGGGACCAGCCTGCAGATGCAAGCTTGTCGCTCTCGCCCGGTACCGCCAGCGGCGAAACGCCTTCCGGCAGCTCTACCGGAACCTCAACCTTCACCGGTTTGCCGTCTGACACCACCGTCCGTTCTTCCACAGCGACGAACGACGTATATTGCGTAGCCAGGCTGTGTTTCAGGCCGACCTGGATAATCTCAGCCTTGTATTTGGAATTGCCAGACTGTATGCCGTTCCAGTCTTGCGACATCAGGTCTTCAACTTTATGCCGTGCCCAGATTTTTTCCAGCGCAGCATTGCTCGCGCCGGCAGAAGAGAAATCCACCGGGATGGTGCGGCTGTAATCGCCGGTCCCCTGATATCCCTTAATGGTGATCTTGCCCGCCGGACTTCCGCTATACCTGCCGGTGATGATGATCGGCTTGGCGGAGAAGAGATCGCGGACATCTTTGGGATACACGTCGGTTACGGGCAGCCCATGCCAGTCGATGGCAATGTTGGTGAGCACCGGCGAATGCACGCGCTCATAGAAGCGGTCGGCAGCGGCCTGCGCTTCTCCCGGCGCAGTCACAAACTCCACGTCGCCATGGCCTTCTTCCGCCATTTTGGCCAGCAAGAAGCGATTCACCGCCGTGCCAATGCCAAACGAAAACACACGTGCGTCAGAATGCTTCTTGATTTCCGCGATGATGTCGGCGTCATTGCCAACGTAACCATCGGTCATGAAGCAGACCACGCGAATGGGATCGGCTTCCATTGGCTTGTCCGCGCCCGCATCGTCGCCCAATGCCGTGCGGATGGCCTTCATCATCTCAGTCCCGCCGCTGCCATATGCTCCGGCCAGGACCTGCTTTGCCTTGGCCACGTTTTCCGGCGTCGCAGGCACTGGCTCAGGAAAAAGAATTCTGGTGTCGCCGGAGAAGGTGATCAGGTTAAAGGTTTCATCCTTGCGCAGGTTGTCGAGCGCGCGCTGCACCGTCTTCTTGGCCATCTCCAGCGGAAACCCCCACATGGAGCCCGACGTATCAACCACAAAGATCAGCTGCCGCGGAACCAGCGCTTTCTCCTGCGGACGGTCTGGCGGCTGCAGAATCAGCGTGAAGTATCCTCCGGTCTTGTCGGCATGCGTTAGGATGGCGTCACTTATCTCCGTGCCCGCAACTTTATATTTGAGGATGAAATCTTTATTCGGTGGCACAGCCTGGTCTGCCAAAGTCACATGGTAGGAATCAGCGCCGGTGCGGTCGGCAAAGATTTTGTGCGACGTGGACTCCACGTCACCCACCGGAACGCCGGCAGCCAGATTGACTTCCATCGATACATCATGCCCTGCTGTTGCATCGTCGGTATGCACGCCGGCCACTGGAGGGCTGATGCGGGAGGCGTCCGGCACCTGGTCACTGTTCGGCATGGCGCCGTGGTCGCCCACAGAAGTCGGATTGCCGGGAATGTATCGTGGCCCGACTACCAGCGGGAACGCAAATTCATAGACGCCAGCTTCATACTTGAGCAACTCAATCACTGATAGCTTTATCTGCACCGTGCCGTTGGGCGGAATGTTTGTGACCGATTGCGTGAAGATGTTGGGGCGCTCCTGGTCCAGCAGCGCGGCAGTGTGGCCGGTGTTGCGCGCCTGCTCGTAAATCTTGCGCGCTTCATCGCGCTCTTTGATCACCGCGCGAATCTCGCGCTCACCCACCATCATGGTCATGCCATCCACGGCGCTCTCATGCGGCAGCGGAAAGACATAGACCGCTTCCACCGCGTCCGGCAACACGTTTTCAAATTCCTGCGTGACCTCAATCCGCGCGACAAAGCCGCTGATCTCCGTTTTGATGCCGGTGTGCTTCAGCGGAACAAAGCCGGTGCCTTTGCCGTCTTTGCCGATGATTTGTAATTGGCTGTTTCCCTGGGGCTGGCCCGCAGAAGCGTTCTGCGGGTTCATGATGATGAGGACATAGAGCAAACACAAGGCCACCATGGCGGCCATCGTTAAACGGGCTTTCATATTCACTCCTGCATACTTGCAGGAGAACGGTGAAATCCAGAGTTCTTGCAGGGATTCTTTTCGAAATCCCGAGCGATAGAGAGGGATCCCTGTCCCCGACGATACGCTTGATAGAAACTATCCATGGAGTCCCACGTACAAGGTGGTATCGATCATAACCATCTAATTAAGAATGGGAAGTAATAGCGATCCCTCGCTGCGCTTCGGGATTTCAGAGAAAAGGCGACGATCCCAACTTCAATATTGCTGCTCGCAACCGTGCATTCTTTTGCAGCAGCCGCACGTAGCGGATCTCTGTCCGGCCGGCTTTGGCGACGATGATCTCGCGCAAAGAGTCTTTGTCTTCCGATGGCCAGCGTGAAAAATTAGGAACAAGGCTCAAGGCCGTGGAGAAATCGGCTAATGCCGCTTGCGCTTGAGGCTTCAACTTCTGTGAATCCACGTTGATGATGTGTGCCAGCCGTTCGACAGCAGCTTTCCGCATGGCTTCAGCATCGCCATCAAAATCCCGCGCCATACGTTTCTGCACCGCCAGCCCGATGTTTCGCGTGGAGAACCTGTCCCACGCGCCGCGTTGCGCTTCGGGCAGTTCATAGACCACATTCGCTTTGCTCAATCGCCGAAGTGTAGCCGCAGGCGTTCGATACATTGCACTGGCCTTCACCTTTTTCTCTTCGGCCTGGGCCATCTTTTCCAGTGCAGGATCCATCGACCGGAATCCCATCTTGCGGTAAAACCAGAACGCGCCGGAAGCAATCGCTTCTTCGTTGCCGTCGCCAATCTGGTATGGATACACCGATACTGCGTTGACGCCATGCAATTGGCGCAAGAGCCGCAGAGTCTGCGCGTAAATCCACGCTGTCTCGCCGTCGCGATACGCGGGAAAGATGTTGAAGCCGATCTCAGTCCAGTCAAAGAGTGAAATGCACTCCACGTAATTGATAGGCACACCGTTCTTCACCGTGAATCCGGCAAGGTAGGCGCGAAGCGGCAGGCGTTTCTCGGGAGGCAGTCCCCAGAAATAAATTTCCACGCCGCGTCCCGGATTGGCTTGCACCACCCATGCCGGATCAGCGTTGGCGGTTCCGTAGAGCTCCCGATAGCGGACGCCAGTCGCTTCCTTGACGAGATCAAGCGTCTTCTCCGCTTCGCGCGATGGCAGCACCCTAATCGGCAAACGCGGCTTGGCAAACTCTTCCGCCAGTGAAACCTGCCGCCTCTGGATCAGCGGCTCACGATGAAAATAGGAATCTTTTACCGCCTTGCGTGACAGCGTGCGTGATGCGCGTGAGCCGCTCAAGTCCCAGCGCACCATAATTTCCAGCGAATCATAGAGCGCGGCCTTTTCTTTCTCGCTTACCGGCGGCCGCTGAAATTGGCGGAGCAGCCAAGGCAGCTCATCCTGCTGGCCGCGTGCCGCCTTGAGCCAATCGAGATATGGCACATTGGCTTCGGTGAGCGAATCTTCTTC
>JBARNL010000400.1:0-4499 GCA_049802955.1 Candidatus Angelobacter sp. | reverse complement strand
GCCACCCAAGGGCCACCCAAACCCAATCCCAATCCAGCAGGCAGAGGGTCGCAAGCCTAAAGAAGCCGCGCGGTGCAATAATCGCCGCGCTTCAAACTGTCATCGTGAGCGAGCGGCGGATGCCGGGAGTCGAACGATCTAAAATTAGGCTCCGAACGTGGCTGATTGCTGAAGTGCCAGCAGCTAGCACCTTCTTTTTGTCAAAGATCACAGCCCCAGGGCACACTTCAACCTAGGGCCGAATATCGTATTCTACCATTTGTTCGCCCTGTGTGTCAATGAAAATTTAGGTAGTGTCCTAATTTGGGTGCTGGCCTTCGCCTACTTCGTTGGGGCTGGCTTGGGGGCATCATGCGTCCAAAGGAAATCTTCGACCGGCTTACGCCCAACCGTTATCACAACACCCCCCTCTGGAAACCTTACCCCATACCTTGTCAATCCCATTACTTCCCCGTTCCTGATAACGTCAGGTCTCCAAGTGACTCCCGTGAAAGGCCCATACGGTTCAGTTAAATCCAGCCGCAATAAATCGACAATAGCTTTGATTTTTGGGGGCTCAGATAGTGACACTTGCCCTTCGGCTGCTTCCACTTTTTCAAGCGTTCGCACGTGCACCCCAGACTCTATATACCCTAGCGGTATGGATACGGGCGCTTCTTCGACATTTGCTTTCCATCCTGACTTCAGGAGCGCTGCCTTTATATCGAATGCCAATAGTTTGGCATCTCCGTCATTTACAAACAGGATGATCGCTGTTGTACCAGCATATTTCTCCAGTTCTTTGAATCTTACTTCTCGTATCTCTTGGTCGTTGTTCCTGCTGCCCAAAACAATGCGTCGTGGGGTGGCGGCGTATTCAATATTACGTCTCAAGGCAAGCTGCGCCTCTGCTGCTTCCTTTTGGGCCAATGCTGTTTTCTGCTTTTCTTGGAGCGATTCCAGCGCTTCAATTTTTCTTAGTGGTCTACTGGCGAGCAGGTACGCTATTACCGATGCGGCAGCAAGCAAGCCAAATATACCCCCGAAAATCTCAGACCATGAGGCGATCGTTTCAAGGGTTTCCCGAGAGAATGCGGACATCGGCGTCCTCCTTAGCCTCTTGGTGACTACAATCTCACTTTCATCGCTCATCATTTTCAGGAGGCGTAAATAATCAATACTGTGCTCAAATTCGCGGTTACTTCAGTCGGGCTCTTCACCGTTCTCGTTTGGCGGTTCTTTCGGCAGGTATATCGTGTCCAGAATCTTATCAATCACATCGCGATGGCTGTCAATTGATTGCCATACCACATTAAAGCTGTCGTAGATAGGTGCTATATAAATCATGATCGTAAACCACAGGAGGAGAGTCACGCTATATACGATTCTTGCCAATGCAAAACGAGGATGTTGCGGAAATGTACGTATTTCATCAGCGATATTGTAGATATAGGACGAAATAATAATGATTCTGCCAATGGGGCTCATGGCGAACCAACCAATAAGCCTGCCAACGCGAGAATTGATGAACCTGTCAGTGCCTTCCGTCGCTCCATTTTTTCGTGGAGTTTTCTTCCGAAATTTTAGATAGACAAGGTAAGAAATTGGAACAAGGACGAAAAGCGCTGAAGAATAGAAAATAATTTCGGAGGTTGTTCTATGGCCAGAGGCATAAGCGTAATTACCAAAAGTGATGACAGTGTAGACAAGACCAACATATGCGCCAAAAAGGGCAATAAGGTTAGCTGGGAGGAGAAACTGCGTACGATTTTCAAGATAGTGACGTTTCAGCAATTCTGTAATTTTCTCTTGCTCTTCTTCGCTCTTGGAACGGCCTTCGGGATTATCGTGTCTTTCTTCTTCTGGCATAGATGAAATAATTGTAACAGCGAGCAAGGGCTGCGGAGTCGGGCCGCAAAACGCAGGAACAGACCCCTTCCTTGCGCCGCAGGCTGTCGCGCAGCACAGCGGAGCGACCGGAGAGTGAATATCGAGTGCGGCAGTTTGGCTCTAATTCTGTTTATCGGCTCTTTTTACGAACAGTGTTTCGGCGGAAAGGAATGTGCGACTCAGTGCCGCATACCTATTTCGGTTCAGCGATGCCTTTTCGAGGTATTGATGGGCCTTTTTTTTCAGCCGCGAAAACTTTTGTTGTGGGCTCCAACATGAGACAACTCGCGCGGTTCCCTTCCTTGCTGAAAACCACATACCCATGTTCGCTGGACGGGGTGGAATTGAGGTTTTCCACATCTGGATCTACGATCAGTGAGTAGTCACATATTCGGCCGTTCAATGATCCCATCAGTGTGTACGATTTCTTTCGAGTATCCCCTTTAGTTCCTGCCAACATCGCCAAGTGACTTTTCCTTTGCTGCTTTTCAACACTCCCAGTAACTGATCCCTCTTTAACTGAAAGCGGAATCTCGCCAAACGGAAATGTCCAGACACCTTCTATATCTCCTACTTCATGGGATATGATTGCAGAGCCGAATTCCCGGAAAAATGCACGATGTAGGTTAGCAATGGCAGTAATCGACTTTTCCTTTTCTTGCTCAGCTTCAAGCCTTTTCTTAATGTCCGTGGCGGCTTCATCAACCTTAACGTCATGATCCGGTTCAGTCAGCGCTTGACGAATCGTTTTGGTGGCTTCTGGCACCATACCTGCGTCAAGATACTTATACGCTAGATTGCCCGCGGACAGCGTATGGCCCAGTTCTGCCGCAAAAGTATGTTTTTGAACCGAGGCAATGGGGAGGTTAAGAGCTGCATAAGCTACTCCTAAATTATTTAATGCCGCCGAATCTTGTAACCTCTGATCCAGCACTGCCTTGTAGTGAAAAATTGCCAGTTCATTAAAGGCAGCCTCACCGCAATCGAACCCGATATTGAAGTGAAGATCCGGCTGTGCACCGTTTTCGAATATGGAATATTCACCGACTGCAAAAGCCTCGTATGGACGGTTTGATAACTTAAGGTTTTCGTAGAGTTTCGAGAGGACCGCAAGCCTTTTTTCCTCCGTCGCTTCATTAAGCTCGTTCAACAAGAGACGGTTTGCTTCCTCATATGCCGCACATTTATGCAAAGCTTCTGCAGCTCTGATTATCATCGTCGAGCGTTGTGAACCCTTCGTTTTTTGCGCGGCCCTAAGATATCCTTCACTTGCTCCTCTCGGGTTTTCAAAAATTTCCTGACATTCTGCGTAGAAGTAGATCGGTTCGTGAGACTCTGGGTATTCTGCTTCAAGTTTCTTCAAATTAGATAAAGAATCAGAGTACCCGGCAGCGGCCCGTTCTGCCTGGTAGCAACTTTTCCAAAACACTTCCTCCTTGGGCTTGTTTTTTCTAATAAAAAGTAACGCCTTTTCAAACGCTTCGTTAGCAGCGCTATCTTCTCCTCTATGCAAGGCCTCGTCCGCCGCAGCGAATGAAAACGCTATACTTGCCTCGGGTTTCTCGGGCTCTACCGAAGCAAGATCAGGAGGAGGCGCTTGCTCTTCCCGTTTCACTACGGTCTCAACTTGAATGGCAAAAGCACCAGCGATAATCTTCGAGATCATTTCACCGGCGCGCTGGAAGGCCTTCTCTCTTGATTTGACATCGTATTCGATGTACTCGAAATCTCCCTGCAGTTGGGGTAGTTCGACTCCTGGCTCGACAAAAAACATCATTTTCTTGTTATTCCCGAGAGCATACCCTGATTCTTGCAGAACCCACGACGGCGCAGTCCATTTTGCGGCCTCGCCCTCATTCCCGGCCAATGGATAAACCGGGTATTTTCGCGTGAACATCCCAATGAACACGTCAGACTCGCGGATTAATTTTTGTATTTTCTGGGAGACTTGTTCCGCTTCCGCTGGCTGCGCTGATTGACAACGAAACCCGAGGGGTTCGAAAGCTTTGAGAAAATCAATGAGCGGCTTAAGTTGGGCTTCGTCATCCTTTGCAAAGCTCCGGGCAATAAAAGCGGTTATTTCCTTTGCCATGACGTTCGAAACTCCAATCATATTGCCTTGGCCTAAGAGATTGCGATTGTCTACTCCGCTCCCAAAGACCGGCCGCTGACGGTCAATCCGTCCCGGGCCACCATGGCAGGCAGAACATGGCCGCCATAGCTGCGGATGGCCGCCGAAATATGCTCCCGGTTCTCCGGTTCAGTGAGAAAGACCACACAGCCGCCCCCGCCCGCGCCACACACCTTGGCCGCCAGAGCACCCTGCCGCAGAGCAACGGCGATGAGCTTTTCGATCATGGGAGTGCTGATCCTGGGGGAGTTGGTCTTGCGCAGCTTCCATTCTTCGCGAATCAGCTTGGCGACCTGTTTCCAGTCGGCCATGGAAAGCGCGTGATGCATGGCGCGCGCGATCTCGCCGATCCGCTCAAAGTTGTGGAAGATTTTCTTGTCGCCGTTGATGTGCGCCTTGAATACTTCCCAATTGTTGATCCCGGACTTGCGCGGCGCTCCGGTATAAACCAGCACAAATCGCCGGTCCAATTCTTCCGGCGCAACGCGCACGGCGGCGT
>JBARNL010000399.1:0-3000 GCA_049802955.1 Candidatus Angelobacter sp. | reverse complement strand
TGACAAAGATCAGTGGGTAAAGTCGCCTGAACGAGAATTCCGGCAGTTCGTTGGTTTGTGGCGTGGCCAATGGCTAATCTTCTCGCGGGGAGGCGCTAGTTGATCTGGCCCTGCTGCGCCGCGATATTGGGATCGAGCTTGATTTCACCGAACGTGCCTTCATATTGGCGGACGTTTTGCTCCAGGATCGTCAACAATGCTTTGGCCTGTTGCGGACTGAGGTAGATGCCCTGGAAGTTCTGTACCTCTACTTCCTGCGCATTGAGAGGGTGCAAGCGGCCAAACACCAGTAGAAAGTCCCACACGCTTACACGGATCTGGATTGAATTAGCATAAGTATCGCGGTAATCGGCTGCGTTCACCAGACGGATGTTAGGCTGCTGCGGAATCGACATGGGAATGATCTCCTGAAGTGAACTTTCACCATAACAGAAGTCGGGGAACGCGGGAAGCAGAACGCCCGCTTCAATCATCAAACGTGCCGCGAATTTTCCGGTCATTTATAATTTTGGCTCTTTGAGGTACTCATTCATGGATACAGGCATCGTTGACGTACACGCGCGTGAGATTCTGGATTCTCGCGGAAATCCAACCGTTGAAGCCGAAGTAACGCTGGGTGATGGATCAATTGGCCGCGCGGCCGTTCCAAGTGGCGCTTCCACTGGAGAGCACGAGGCGGTGGAGCTTCGTGACGGCGACCAGCATCGCTATATGGGTAAAGGCGTGCAAACGGCGGTGGCAAACGTCAACGAAAAAATTGCAGACGCTCTGCAAGGCCTTGATGCCGCGGACCAGCGCCGCATCGACGACACGATGATCGAACTGGATAGCACACCAAACAAGGCGAAGCTAGGAGCAAATTCCATTCTCGCGGTGTCGATGGCGTGTGCTCGCGCCAGTGCGATTGCCAGCAGGATGCCACTCTATCGCTATCTGGGCGGCGTGAGCGCCAGCGTTTTGCCTGTCCCTATGATGAATATACTCAATGGCGGCGCGCATGCGGATAGCAACGTAGATTTCCAGGAATTCATGGCCATGCCGGTAGGCGCAGAAACTTTTTCTGAAGCGCTGCAATGGGGCGCGGAAATTTTTCACACGCTTAAGTCCGTCCTGAAGAAGCGCGGCTACAACACTGCAGTCGGTGACGAGGGCGGCTTTGCTCCGTCGCTCAAGGCCAATGTTGAAGCGATTGAGTTGATTTTGGAAGCTATGCAGCAAGCTGGTTTCCGCGCAGGCGTGGATGTCTCTATCGCGCTGGATCCGGCAGCCAGCGAATTCTTTGATAAAACCAGCGGCAAATACGTTTTTAAGAAATCAGACAAATCTGCTAAGTCATCGGAAGAGATGGTGGCATTCTGGGCTGATTGGGCTCGGCAATACCCAATCGTTTCCATTGAGGATGGTCTTGCCGAAGATGACTGGAAAGGCTGGCGGCTGATGACGGACGAACTCGGGGACAAGATCCAGCTTGTTGGTGACGATCTTTTTGTCACCAACACAGAGCGCCTCAGCCGTGGCATTGATGAAGGCATTGCAAATTCGATTCTTATCAAGGTCAACCAGATTGGCAGCGTGAGTGAAACGCTGGACGCGATTGACATGGCGCGACGAAATGCATACACGGCAGTCATCTCGCATCGCTCCGGCGAGACTGAAGACACGTTTATTGCCGATCTTGCTGTGGCCACCGGCGCGGGCCAGATCAAAACAGGGTCGGCCTCGCGCACTGATCGTATCGCCAAATATAACCAGCTTCTACGGATTGAAGAAGAATTGGGTGAAGGCGCGCGCTTTCTCGGCCTGGAAGCGCTCAATTATGATGTGGGAGCTGATAAAGCAGGCGCTTAAAGAAAAAGAGGAGCTCCGCTGCGAAACTCCTCCTTATGGTTTGTCGCTAATCGCGCTCTCGCGTTGCCATCATTCCTGGCTGCGCGCCAGTGTCATTCTGGTGCATCTTCTCCCATTGCTGCTGCGTAAGAGGCTGTATGGGCTCGAGCTTCTTCTTTTGCAACCCGGAATTGATGGCTGGCAATTGTTTGGCTGTGAGCTGATCAAGCTCCTTGATCACGTCATAGAGTTCGTGCCCCAGCGCATCTGTGCGCTCGATTTGTGAGTTCGTGGGCTTGCCATCATAGTTATTTACGTCGCCATAAACGCCGGTTAGGTATTCGCGGATGCGCTCTTCACCGGTGATAGCGCCGCCTTCCTTGGTGGCTACAATTTTTGAGCGCAGCGCATCGGCTTGCTGCGCCAACTGCTGGATGCTGTTCCGCAGAGGGTCCTTCGCGGTCAGTTTAGCTGCGCGGGCAGCCGCGGTGTCGCGCAGGTCCACTATGGAGTCCACGGCAAAGCTCATGCGTTCAATCATTGTGTAGAGTTTCATGGCCAAGTCAAATTGCTGGCGACGGTCCTGTTCGGTATAAGGCGCGCGCGGGTCTAGCACCAATTTGAGATTTGACGTGTAAACCTTGTCCCCTTTGGTCATTTTTACCGTGTAAGTTCCCGGCAGGACGTGAGGTCCAGTGGCAGCGCCAAACGCCGCGCTCGCCGCCGGCGGGACCGTTGGCGGTTTCAGCCGCATTGACCAGGTCGCCCGATTCACCCCTCGATGCTTGCTGCCAGCGATGGTATCTACGACTTTGCCATCCGGATCGATGATTTCTATTTTCATGTCGCCGAAAATATGCCGGGTCTTCTGGTAGTAGGTAATGAAGGCATCGCTGGTGCGGCTTGCGCCAGAAAACGTTGCATCGCCTTCCGCCCAGCCGCCGTTGGCGTTCAGGTATTGCGTGCTGGTGGAATCCAGCAGCACCGCGTCTTTGGCCATCAACTCCGGCGTGAGCAAACGTAATGATGAAATGTCATCAATGATCCAGATCCCGCGTCCATGCGTTGCCAGCACCAGGTCAGACTCGCGCGGTTGGACCACAATGTCACGCACGGCCACGGCAGGGAATCCGCTGCCCTTGTATTGTGCCCATTGTTTGCCCCCATCAATAG
>JBARNL010000398.1:0-8237 GCA_049802955.1 Candidatus Angelobacter sp. | reverse complement strand
CGGCCAGGCTGCCGGTGACGGAAGTGATGACGCCGATTTTGGTTTGTCCGAAGGCTGGAACAATGGACGCGAGAGACAGAATTCCTAACGCAGCGATTGCTTTGAAGCGCATAAAACCCCCACAGTTTTTACCGATGATCGCCGAGCCCGAGCATTATACAACCTGGATTGGCACTTACAGCACGACTGCACAAACCCCAAACCTCACCACAATAACACTGATAAAACTGATTTACACGGATCAAAAAAGTTCAATAGGAGCTTTTGAATTTATAAATCCGTGCCATCCGTGCCATCCGTGTCCATCCGTGTCCATCCGTGGTGAGATTTGCTTTTTTTGTGCAAAGGAACCGGAGCTTCTTGCCCAGCACAAAGCAGCATCGCGACAGTTTCAGCTCCGCATCAAAAGGCCAACAATCGAAGCCGACATAAGATTTGCCATGGTGCCGGCAATCATGGCGCGGAAACCGAGTTTGGCGAGCTGGTCACGCTTGTTTGGCGCCAGCGCGCCAATGCCGCCGATCTGAATGCCGATGGAGCTGAAGTTGGCAAAGCCACAAAGAGCAAAAGTTGCGATGGTGACGGAGCGCGGGTCAAGCGCGGCCTTCATAGCGCCGAGATCTGAATAAGCGACGAGTTCATTGATCACCGTGCGCGTGCCAAGGAGACTGCCGACCGCGCCAATGTCTTTTCCCGGCACGCCGATCAGCCACGCGACCGGAGCAAAAATAATGCCAAGCACCTTTTGAATGCTGGCGGGGAAAAAAGCGAAGTGGTTGTGCGTCCAGCCCATGATGCCGTTGACCATGGCGATGAGGGCCAAAAAAGAAATCAACATGATGGCCACATTGAAGGCGAGCTGCCCGCCATCGATGGTGCCGCGAGCGATGGCGCCAAGAATATTTGCGTCCTTGTGCATTTCTTCTTTCGAGATTTCTACTGTGCCTGCGGTCTTAGGGTGTTCCGTTTCCGGTACCAGCATCTTGGCCATCAGGATGGTTCCCGGAGCGGTCATGATGACGGCTGCCAGCAGGTTTTCCGCTTTGATTCCATAGCCGATGTAAGCCGCCATAATGCCGCCGGACACATGCGCCATGCCGGCCGTCATAATGGTCATTAATTCCGACCGCGTGCATTCAGGAAGCAGAGGCCGGATAGTGAGGCGCTTCTGTTTGTCCCATGAAGATGGAAGCCGCTACGTTCAGGGACTCCGCGCCACTCACGCCCATCAATCGGTTCATGACCCACGCCATTCCCTTGATGATGATCTGCATTATGCCAAGGTGATACAGCAGCGCAAAGAAAGCCGAGACGAAAATAATTGTCGGCAAAACCTGAAAAGCGAATATGAAACCGAGCTGAGACGAACCGGGATCGAGAAAAGGCAAATGGGCATTAGGATCGGCAGGGTAACCGAGATTTCCAAAAACAAAAGTTGATCCTTTAAAAGCGTAAGCCAGCAGTTTATTTACGACCGTTCCGGCTGTCTGCAACGTGCGTTGGCCCCAGGTAAAACGGATCACAATCCAGGCAAACAGAAATTGCAGACCCAATCCCCAAAGAACGGTCTTGAGCCGAATGGCGCGACGGTTGGTGGAAAACACATATGCGATGAATAAAAAGACGATGATGCCCAGCAAACCCGCGTATCGCGACATTGGGTCCTTCTAAGCCAGAAGTTGTGATGGCGTTGAAAAAATCTTGTCCATTGTAGCCGGAGTGTCAACAGGGATTGCCAGCATCGCGCGTGATCACCGTGATCGCCTTGATCAGAGGAGATTAATTACTTAAACAGAAACGAAGTTGAGAAGGATTCCCCTTTTGCTGAATCGAGCGACCTAAGAGTTGGAGGGTCTGAATGCCCCGTTTCAAGAATCAGTCTACTTTCCCGCAAGCCGTTGATTCGTAAACTTGTCAAAACTGGATTGACCACGTGTTTCACAACTACGTTGATTCTGGACGCTAAGCTTCATAGGAAAGATAGCTACGGCTGACGCTAGCGATTGTGCGCTTCTGGCGACGAAACACTCCAATGTCTTCGCGCGACCCGGTATCATTCGTGTTTCCTTCAATCGTGGTGAGCAGGCTTCCCATCACGCTTTTCGGAGGATCGTGTTGGGCACATACTGGATCATTGGAGCAGAGCAGCCCCAAATCCAAGGCGCTTCGAACCACATCAGCTGCTGCTCTTTGTGGGCGGCGGATCAAGTGTTTCGACTTGTTCCGCGATATCGTGATTCTGATGCGCAATCGCATCCGGATTGAAAACATCGATTGGATGAACAAGTCGATTTTCATACCGGACAGTAAGCCCCCGAAGCCAGGCGCAATATCCCCATGAGTGACAGGGTCATGGCGGTACTTAGTGCTCGGCGTGCCAGCAGGCACGCGGACTGGGTGTTTCCTTCAAAACGCTCTCGCGCGGGACATCTTACTACAGTGGGCAAGTTGTATCGTGAAGCTCGCGATAAAGCCGGCCTGCCGAAGGACTTGGTTTTGTACGGCGGTCGGCACGATTACGGAACCCGCGTGTTGCGGAAGACTGGAAATCTGGCAGCCGTGATGAAGTCCATGGGACACAAAGACGTTAGAACAGCAATGCGGTACCAACATCGGAACTGGACATCATACGCGACGCACTGAACGCAACGCAAACGATGACGATCCAGTAATGTTATGGCACATTTTACGGCACACTACGATATGTCCCGCAACAAGAAACTCGATAGTTTGTTGATTTTATGGCGCGCCCTGAGAGATTCGAACTCCCGGCCTTCTGATTCGTAGTCAGACGCTCTATCCAGCTGAGCTAAGGGCGCGCAGGTTGCAGAAGCAACTCAATCATTTTAGCAAAGCTGCTTAAATCTGTCCCCTTGCCGTCGGCTAAGAGCTTAAGTCTTATGAAGGAACCCTTAAATCAGCTGCCGGCTGCAGGTGTCAGAAACTTCAAATTTGCAATTTGGCGCTGAAAATTTACAATCGGCGCAATGCTCACAAACTGGCATACGGTCCTGGAGATCGCGCTTCGCACCACGGCAGTGTACGCGCTGGTGCTGATTGGTATTCGCCTCACGGGAAAACGCGAGGTGGGTCAGATGACGCCATTTGATCTCACTCTTTTACTGCTTCTCAGTAATTCAGTGCAAAATGCCATGACCGGCCCGGACACATCTGTAATGGGCGGCGCCACGGCGGCGCTGGTACTGCTGGCTCTGAATTTCCTGCTGGCAGAAGTTTCCGGCTTAAATCGTGGTTTCCGAAAGATGGTACAGGGATCGCCGACCCTTTTGATCCACAATG
This sequence comes from Candidatus Angelobacter sp., assembly GCA_049802955.1. GTDB lineage: Bacteria > Acidobacteriota > Terriglobia > Terriglobales > Acidobacteriaceae > Angelobacter. The sequence goes on along the minus strand of JBARNL010000398.1, from coordinate 4,937 downwards.
GCCAATGTATTACCGCACACATGGCAAAAGAGCATATTTCCATAGACGAACTCAACCGCGCCCTGCGTGAGCATGGGGTCGCTTGCATTGGCGATGCAGCGCTGGCGGTGCTGGAAGTGGATGGCTCAATCAGTGTCCTGAAATATGACGATGTTTCGGCCCAGGTTCGGCCACAGAAACGGCTCAGGTTTCTTCAGAGGAATTGACCCTGCAACTTGATACTATCCGGCGAAATCAGTAATAAACGATCTCCTGGATACCAAGGCGTCTCACCGGCTGCACTGTCTCCCAAGAAAGGACAAAATGAGCTTAGAGGAAGAACTTAAGGAAGGCGCAGAACATGCGCATCGGAGCGGTGAAAAAGGAATCGGCCTCACCATGGCGATTGTGGCAGTTTTGCTGGCCATAGCCACGTTAATGGGCCATCGTGCCCATACAGAAGAAGGCCTGATCCAGGGCAAGATTGTGGACGAGTGGAACTTCTATCAAGCTAAGCACAGTCGCGCCCATGAATATGGCGCCATGGCCGAGGTGGCTGCGCTGCTGCCAAATGGGAAAGATCTGGCACTCAAGGACTATAAAAAGTCGCTGGATGAAGAGTGCGGTACCCCGGCGGAACATGGATGCAACAGTCCGGCCAGGGATTCCGCAGTGTTGCGCCCGTTGGTAATGCCAACCGACTCCGCGACGAGCAACCATGAGGCCGCGAACCATGGGGCAGCCGCTAAACAAGAAAATCCAGTAAAGGACGATGCCGCTAAAGAGCATGGCCCAAGTAAAAAAGCCGATGCCGACAAGGAACAGCAAGAGAACAAAACTTCCAGCCATAGGCCCGGCGCAGTGAATGTCCAGGAGAGCGCGAAAGAGATGGAGCGCGAAAGAGATTTGGTGGAACGCCGGGCGAATTACTATGACGGCGGAGAACTATTCCTGGAGATCTCGATTGTGCTTTGTTCTATAGCCCTGCTGGCGGAAGCAAAGCTCTTATGGAAACTTTCTTTTATCAGCACCGTCCTGGGAATTGGCGTTGCACTTTTCGGATTTCTTGGAGTGCATTGATCTCTTACTTTTGCCTTCGTAAACATTCGTTACAAACATTGCGATGTCCAGGATCTATCTAGCCACCACCAATCCAGGGAAAGTACGCGAGTTTCGAGAAGCGGCGCAGGCTTTCAACGTTGCGCTTGATCCTTTGCCGCGCATGGCCGAAGTGCCGCCTGCTATTGAAGACGGAACCACGTTCGAGCAAAACGCCCGAATCAAAGCCGAGTATTACAGTCGCTTGGCGCCGGGAGAGTTGGTTCTGGCGGAAGACTCAGGGCTGTCCGTGGACGCGCTCAACGGCGCGCCGGGAGTACATTCAGCTCGTTACGCCGCTGTACTCCATTCAGGCGTAGCATCCGACCAAAACTCAGACGATCAAGCCAACAATGCCGCCCTTATCTCTCAGCTCAAGCGCCTAAATCAAGATCGATATGCGGGAAAATATATATCCGTGATTGCTTTGGCTCGCAATGGACAGACCATTGCCACCTTCAATGGCGACGCGCCAGGCCAACTGCTAACTGACCCGCGCGGAAATCAGGGTTTCGGTTACGACCCGCTGTTTTACTTCCCTGCTCTGGGCAAGACCTTTGCGGAACTCCCCCTGGAGCAAAAGCGCGAGCACAGTCATCGCGGCAAGGCGTTTCGTACGTTTCTGGATTGGTATAGTAAGCAGCCGCAGTAACTCAAGGCCGCTTTACTTGAGCATGTCAATGGCTTCTTTTTTTAGCTTCTTGGCATCCGCCTGCCATTTTGTTCCATCTTGAAATTGCAGTTCCGCAATATAAACAACAACGCCTGTTGGATGTTTGGATAAGTCTTCTCTAGAGGGAACGGCGCTTGCCGGAATGTCGAACTGGGCAGACGTATCTACTTTTTCAGGGACCGTCACGAACTCGCCTCGGCCCATTCTTATGTCATCTTTTTTAACCGATACCCAGCCCAGGCGGTAAACCTGGATTTTATTGTGGTTTTTATTTTCCAGGCGAGCGCCCAGTAACAGGTTATCGGCGCCAAACGATGCCTGCACGATATGCACGGGATCGTCGGCTTGAGGCGCAAACAGCATCAAAGTTTCTTCCCCAGCGCTTTGGGAAGTTGCAGCCAGCCCCAATGCCGGGTTTTGCGGCGCCATGCCGGCAATAAGGAAAAGGAAGATGATAAGAGGCAGGAATTTTTTCACGAGTGCACCCCGTATTTATTAAAGCTTGCCCCTGCCACGGTCTGCGGCAGCAGCTCCGCCTTGTGCTTTTGCATCCTACACCGTAGGCTGGAATTCTCAAGCTAAATCTGAGGTCCGCGGCGGGCTGATGAGATCAAATTTAGAAGTTGCGCTACCCTGCAAATCCAAGTAAATTCAAGGTTCTCTCATGGCTAAACGGCCTTCACAAGCAACTGCCCGATCACCCAACGGCACATCGGATAAGCACCAGCGCATTCTGGACGCGGCTATTGAGGTCATAGCGGAGCACGGATTCTTTCACTCTCGTGTAGCGGAAATCGCAGACCGCGCCGGGGTAGCCGACGGCACTATTTATCTGTATTTCAAAAACAAAGATGAATTGCTGATGGCTTCAATTGATTCAGCCTTCCACCGATTTATTCAGCGGGCACGAAGTTCGCTGGACCAAGTAACCGATCCGCGGGAAAAATTGCGCCGCATGGCTTTTCTACACCTTGAATCCCTGGGCTCAAACCGCAGCCTTGCCATCGTCTTTCAGACTGAACTTCGCCATAGCGCCAAGTTTCTTGGCCAGTTTTCTCATAACCTGCTGGTGGAATACTTTGACGTGATCAAAGGCGTTTTGCGCGAAGGCCAGGAAGCCGGCGTCTTCCGGGCCGACATTTCCATTACCATCGCGGCCCATTGCTTCTTCGGCGCAGTGGATGAGATAGTAACCACGTGGATCCTTTCAGATCGCGAGCGGGACCGCGACTATCACCTCTCCAGCCTGGCTGATTCAGTTGTGGCAATTGTCCTTAAAGGCGTACAAACGGGACCTTAAGTATGGAAATCAATACTCTCGCCGACATTTTCTTTACTTCAATTGCGCACGACGTTGAACGCCATGTTGTGTTCAAGCGCGGCAGCACATGGCAGGTGATCTCTTCCCGCCAGCTTTATGGCTATGTGGCCACGCTGGCCAGGGTCTTGAAACAATGGGGCATCCACAAAGGCGACCGTGTTGCGATTCTGGGTGAAAATCGCCCTGAATGGATGATTACCGACTTTGCCTGTGTGACCACCGGAATTATTGACGTACCCATTTATGCCACGCTTACAGCGGACCAAACTCTGTATCTGTTGCAGAATTCCGGAGCGCGCGTGATTTTTGTTTCCACTCTGGAACAATTACGCAAGGTGCAGTCTATCCAGGCACAGACCTCACTGGAAAAGATTGTTGTGATGGACGATCTGAGCGAACTGAACGTGATTCCAATGTGGTCGCTGATCAACTCCGCGTCACAAGAGCCTGATCCGCAATTTGACGAAGAAGCACATCGAATCACACCCGATGACCTGGCGACCTTGATTTATACCTCCGGAACCACTGGAACGTCGAAAGGTGTAATGCTCAGCCACGGCAATCTTACTGCCTGCGCCATCATGGCGAGCAAGCAGGCAGAGTGGACGCCAAGCGACGTGTATCTCTCATTCCTTCCGCTATCTCACGTTACCGCGCGCCACGTGGACTACGTTTGCTATTTGGATGGCGTAAGCCTTGCCTATTGCGCCATGTTCGACCAGCTTCCGCAGATGTTGCAGGAAGCTAAACCAACAATTATTGTTGCGGTGCCGCGCGTCTATGAAAAAATCCGCGGCGAGGCTGAACGACGGGCCGGCCACGGATTACGGCGAAAGATTTTTGATTGGGCAGTGCGAATCGGCGAAAAGCATAAAGACGAAATTGCGCGTGGGGAAACGCCCTCCGGCCCGCTCTGGAAGCTGGCCAACCAACTGGTTTTTTCCAAAATCCGTCAAGGATTTGGCGGCCGCAGCAGGGCTTATTTCTCTGGCGGCGCACCCCTGGGCAAAGACATGGCGGAGTGGTTCTGCGCGGTGGGCATTCCCATTATGGAAGGCTATGGGTTGACGGAAACATCGCCAACCCTCTCCGTCAACCGGCGCGGGGCGTTCAAGATTGGCTCCGTCGGCAAGGTCAATGAGGGCGTACGACTCAAGATCGCTGAAAATGGCGAGATTCTGGTCAAAGGGCCAACGGTCTTCAAGGGCTATTGGAACATGCCGGAAGAAACTCGTAACTCATTTGTGGATAGCTGGTTTAAAACTGGAGACATTGGCGAACTGGATAGTGAAGGTTTTCTCAGCATCACCGACCGCAAAAAAGATCTCATCAAGACCTCGGGCGGAAAGTTCATTGCACCGCAGCCGATTGAAAATGCCTTGAAAGCGAATGTGCTGGTTGCGCAAGCCGCTATCATCGGAGATAAACGCAAGTATGCTTCCGTGATCATCTCACCACATTTTCCCTTGCTGGAAGACTGGGCGCGCGCCAATGGAGTGTCCTTTACTTCGCGTCAGGAGTTGGTAGCGTCAGACAAGGTGCGCAATCTGTATAAAGGGATTGTGGAAGACCTGAATAAACGGCTGGCGCAGTTTGAGACCATCAAGAAAATTGTGGTGGTACCGGATGAATTTACCGTGGCCACAGGTGAAATCACGCCCACGCTCAAGCTCAAGCGCCGCGTGATTGAAGCAAAATACAAACAACAAATTGACGAGCTCTATCAGCAGCCTCATCCCACAGGCGCCGTCTCAATTGGATGTGGCTGCTGGTAAAGTTCGTCAATCTGCTGTTTGTATTTTGCTTCAATCACGCGGCGCTTTAGCTTGAGCGTGGGCGTGATTTCACCTGTGGCCACGGTAAATT
>JBARNL010000397.1:0-2167 GCA_049802955.1 Candidatus Angelobacter sp. | reverse complement strand
GCGGCACTCCGAGTACGGCAAAAAGCTGGCCCAGCAATTAAAAGATGCCGGAATCCGCGCGTTTATGGACGATCGCGCGGAAAAGATGAACTCCAGAATCCGCGACCTCACCAGCCAGAAGGTGCCGTTTGTGCTGGTCATCGGCGACAAAGAGGCCGAGGCGGGGACGGTGAACGTGCGCGTTCGGGGGCAGATGCAGGCGGAAGGCACCATGCCGGCGGAACAATTTGTGGAACGGGTCAAGAAGCTGATCGCGGAGAAATCGGTAGGTCTAACCACTGATCAACACTGATCAGGCACCGAAACGCCGGACGAGTGGCACGAGAAGGTGTGTTCTCCACATGCCTAGCTTAACTATCGCATGTCTAAGTATTTGAATTAATTGAACGAGGGAATCTGTTGCGGGCCTTTGCCTTTTGCCGGCTGCGGCTTATTGCCGTCTGCTTTCGATGCCGCCAACGCCTGTTGTTGCGCGGCAGCTTCTGCGGCCTGGGCATCCAGAATGCGCGTTTGCTGGTAGGTATACGTGATGCGATGAATGATGGTAATGGTCGAGAGCACGGCCAGCACCCACAGGACCGGCGCCATGGCCCCCCAGCGGGCAAACAACGCGCCAATAATCACCAGCACCACCCGCTCCGGCCGTTCCATAAATCCAACTTTGCACGAACCAATCAGCGATTCAGCGCGGGCCCGCGTGTAACTCACCATCACCGAGCTGACCATCACGAAAGCCACCAGCACCAAATAGAAGAAATGATTGCCGCGGGCGTAGTAAACCAGCAGCCCAAAGAAGAGCGCGACGTCACTGTAACGGTCGATGACTGAATCAAAGAACGCGCCGAAAGTTGTGACCTGCCCGGTGGCGCGAGCAACGCGGCCGTCCACCATGTCAAAGATTCCTGCGCCGATAATCACGAGTCCGGCATACGGAAACAGCCGGCCATAGTTGCTGGTATTGGCATAGCCAAAAAGAATGGCGGCAATGATATTGATCACCAGGCCCAGGAAGGTGAGCACGTTTGGAGAAATTCGGGTAAGCGCAAGACCGCGGACAATCGCGTACAGCAGAACGCGGCAAGCTCTTCCAAACGCCCCCGTCCAGGTCATGAAGCCTCGTCGTGAATGGTGGTCAATTGCAGGACCTCCAGTTCGCGCTTGCCGTTCGGGGTAACAACGGTAGCCATGTCGCCAACCTTTTTACCCATCAGGGATTTTCCGATCGGTGATGTTGTGGAGATCAGCCCTTTGGTCACGTCAGTCTCTTCGCTGGTCACCAATGTGTAGACGATTTCTTCTTCCTTGGTGTTGTCGAAGACCTTCACTTTGGAGCCAAAAGCCACGCGGTCTTTTGGGATATTGGTCATATTCACCAAGGCCAGCTCAGCCATGCGCTTTTTCAGCTGTCCCAGCCTGGCGTTTACGAATTCCTGGCGCTGCTTGGCCATGTGATATTCGGCGTTTTCGCTCAGGTCGCCCATGGCAACGGCCTTTTTGATCTCTTTAGGCAGCTCGTGTGTGAGCTCATGTTCCAGAAGACGGATCTCCTCTTCCAGCTTTTTTTTGATATGTTCCGGCATATTAGCGGAAGATTACTCCCTCTGGCTCAAAATCGGCGGGTAGCGAAGGCCCATTATAAACCTTTCAGCCTGAATACGTTAACAGCCCAAAAAGGGCCGCATCTGATTTTTTTCCAGCCAAGTTGCTGCTGAACAGAATGATCGTTGCTAAATGTAGATAAAAAGTTTATAATGTTTTCTGTCTGGAGTTCCCCGCAAAATGTCCCATCTAGGTGTTGAATGAATGGTCAACTGAATTTCTCAATAGGCGACAAAGTAGTCTATCCGAACCATGGTGTCGGGGTAATTGAACAGATCAGCAGCCGCACGATAGGCCCGAACGTCCACAAATTCTATCTTCTCAAAATCAAGGCCAGCAGCCTGAAAGTGGAAGTCCCTTTCAACAATGTTGGCATGGTCGGCCTGCGGCCCGTTGTTAAGAATGGTGAAGTTCTGAAGATCATCACCTTTTTGGTCGATGGGAAATGCGATAACCATACCGACTGGAAATTCCGCTTCAAGGAAAATTCCGACAAAATGCGTACCGGCTCGCTGCTGGAAGTTGCCGTCGTGCTAAAAAGCCTTCTGCTTCTGGCCAAGGACAAGCC
>JBARNL010000396.1:0-1539 GCA_049802955.1 Candidatus Angelobacter sp. | reverse complement strand
ACTTTCAACCAGGCACACCAATGGCAGCTTTTGCGTAGCGGCTATGGCCATGGTTGCGGAGTCGAAAATAAGCGCCTCCGGATGCTGCATAAAAAATGCCAGTGTGACCGCGTTCTCGCCTTTCATCTCTGCAGCCAATGCCAAAACGGCTTCCATACTGAGAGCTACGGTGGCGTTGCCATCGTGTGGTGAAGAAACAGTTTTGCCCCAGCGATTACTGATTTGTTGTTCTTTATTGCGCGCAAGAATCGTGGACAGCGGCGTTCCCTTAATCAAGCTGGCAACAAAGCTGCTGTGTTCCACGGCAATGCAATCTTTCGGCAGAAGATGCGCGCCTGCGCCGACCAGAGTGGCCTCAAAGCCGAAAACAGAATTGCCAATTGTATTTCCTGCGTAATCGCTTTGCATCCATTCCGCCAGCATGCGGCACTTCAACATAATCGCGTAAAGCTCTTTCAGTTTTTCAGTGTTCAGAACTGGCAGGACCTCAGGCTCGGCCTGTCGTTTTGTCGCAGAAGTTTTTTTCGCAGACGGCTTACGAGCAGGCTTGGTCTTCAGCCTTGAGCTTGTGCCTTTTTGCTTTTTGGCGGTAGCAGCGGGTTTATTTTTCTTTTTGCGTGGCATGGGGTGAGCGAGAACCATTCTACCGTATGCGAACCTTATGTTTTGCTGAGATGTTTCTCTTATGACAGCGCAAATTTACTTCCACTAATTCCTGCCTCTTTTCAACAATTCAGTGAAAAACAATGTGGAAAACAGCATGAACGATTCGCGCTATCCAGCAAAGCTGCGTGTTTTGACGCTTTGCACAGAGGAAGGTGCGCGGCCCCCGCATCGCAAAAAAAATCCTTATGACAAAATTTGCTACGCAGATTTCTCCTTTTAGATTTTTCTTTCTTCAAAGTATTGCATCGCAACCATTGAAGCTGTACTATCAGCGACCAGCAATCCACACTAATTTTTTCGGGAACCCACTCAGAGCAAATCGCTTGACGCCGTTCGCGCCGAAGTGTAGCCCGACCTAACATCATCCACATACAATTGCAGTGATGAAAGTGCGCATCGACAAGCTTCTAGTAGAGCGTGGATTAGTTCCTTCGCGTGAGCGCGCGCAAGCCATGGTCCTTTCCGGTCGCGTGCTGGTCAACGAACAAAAAATTGAAAAAGCCGGCGCCAGCGTTGATCCAGAAGCTGCCATCAGGCTGCTGGGCGACGACTTGAAGTATGTGGGACGCGGCGGGCTCAAGGTGGAAGCAGCGCTGCGCGATTGGAAAATTGATCTCACCGGCAGGACCTGCATGGATGTAGGCGCATCCACTGGCGGGTTTACCGATTGCATGCTGCAACACGGCGCTGCTGAAGTGATCGCCGTCGATACCGGTTACGGCCAGATTCACGCGCGGTTACGTTCTGATGCGCGCGTAAAGCTGCTCGAGAAGACCAACGCTCGATACCTCACTCAGCAGGACGTTGCGAGTGCCGGCGCAAGTGCCGCCGTCAGCTTCATCGCCATAGACGTTTCCTTCATCTCTGTTACAC
>JBARNL010000395.1:0-6437 GCA_049802955.1 Candidatus Angelobacter sp. | reverse complement strand
GTGTAGGGGTAGAAGATTACTTACAAGTCCTTAAGTACAAGATCGGACATGGAGCAGAAGACGCTTTCCTCGATTGAAAACGGCAGAATGGAACCATGCTTGCGGAATATCGAACTGCTGGCGATTGGCTTGGGTGTATCGCTTGGAAAACTATATGTGAGCGGCCTGGCGAACGGGTTAAGAAGGTTTGCACTCAGGCGAAAATTACTCAAAATTGTGCTCTGCCAATATCATTTGACGTCCATAAAGAAATCGAGCTTATCATCCAAAATCGGTACGTCATATAAGACGTACTGGAGGTTCCTGGATATGGAAGAAGAGATGGAGCCGGTTTACTTTCCCAACGAACACGCCATTGCCACCGGAGATATCTTTCTCACCAATTCATGTCCCGCCATGGATGACGGCGACATGGAAAACTGGATTACCGCTCTCGATCACATGCTTGCGCTGCCGGTGGAGCATATTGTTCCCGGACATTTTGAACTCGCCACAAAAAGCGAGTTGCAGCGGTTTCGCAATTATCTGGCCGACCTTCGTGACCAAGTGGCGCGCATGTACGCACAGAACATGCCTCTGGAACGCATACAGTCATCTCTTGCATTGGTCTCATACAAGAATTTTCGCCAGTATCCAAAGTATGAAGCCACTTTCAAGGACAACGCGGCTACGTACTATCATCAATTAGAGCATCAATTAGAGAAACGCCGAGCCCAGAGACAGTAGTGTTGTGCTTGAGTCTCATTAGCCACCATCGCTGCTTTGGGCCTTTCGTCACGCTCAGATTGTCCTGCTGCAACTTACAATAGCTCCATGACAGATACATCCATGCAACCTGCTCTGCGCCAGCGTCGACCGGCTCTTTTGCCGGGCCTGTTGTTGGGCGTTTTCATCGCTCTGCTGCTCGCCGTGCTTATGGCAAGAGTGCAGTCGGGGCCTCTCGCGGCATTTTGGTCGCTGCTCAGCGGACGCAACACTCGCATCAACAGTGAAGGTAGCGTGATCGAGCGTATCCAGAGGTTGCAGAGGATGGAAACCGTGGTCTTCAATATGGACAAGATCGTGACGGGCGAGAAAGATAATCCAATCCTGCCCGATTTTCTCGCCGGGGACCGGCTGCTGATGATCGTTCATGGCCAGGTTGTTGCGGGAATCGATTTCAGCCGCTTGAAAAACGGCGACGTAAAGGTCCAGGGCAAAGAGGTTCGCATTCACCTGCCGAATCCGCAAATCCTCATCACGCGCCTGGATAATGCGCGCACCAAAGTTTATTCCCGCAGCACGGGACTCCTGGTCCGGGTTGATCCAAACCTTGAGACGCAAGTCCGCCAGGAAGCTGAAGGCGAGTTGCTTCAAGAAGCGGCGCTGGGCGGAATTATTGCCAATGCCCGTGACAACGCCCGCGCCACCATGACCACGCTGCTTCTGGGGATGGGCTTTGAGAAAGTTGCAGTGGACTGAAGTTTTACTTGAAAATCAGGAATCTGTCGTTCGCTCCACTGCATCCTGAAAAAACAATAAGAGAAACGAAGTTGGCGAAAGGCGCACATGGAATACACAAACCTTGGTTCTACCGGCGTAACGGTTTCCCGCATATGCCTGGGCTGCATGACCTATGGCACAAAAAAATGGCGGCAATGGGTGCTGGAAGAAGAAGAGAGCCGTCCGTTTATCAAGCAGGCGCTTGAGGCCGGCATCAACTTCTTTGACACCGCGGACATGTATTCCCTTGGCGCCAGCGAACAGGTCCTTGGCCGCGCGCTGAAAGACTTTGGCCCGTCGCGCGACAAACTGGTGATTGCAACCAAAGTGTTTTTTCCTCTGGGTGACGATCCTAACCAGAAAGGCCTTTCGCGCAAGCACATCATGCATGCCATTGACGACAGCCTGCGCCGCCTGGGCACAGATTATGTCGATCTTTACCAGATTCACCGCTTCGACTATGAGACGCCCATCGAAGAAACACTCACCGCGCTGCATGACGTGGTTAAATCCGGAAAGGCAAGGTACATCGGAGCATCGTCAATGTTTGCCTGGCAGTTCGCGCAAATGCTGCACGCCTCTGACCGTCTCGGTCTCACACGGTTCGTGACTATGCAGAACCATTACAACCTTGTTTATCGCGAGGAAGAGCGCGAGATGATCCCTTTGTGCCGGGCAGAAGGAGTAGGGCTTGTTCCCTGGAGTCCGCTTGCGCGTGGAGTGTTGGCGGGAAACCGTAAGGCCGGGACCGTGCGTTCCCACGAAGACGACTACACCAAAAAACTTTATACCCAGGAAGCCGATGACCGCGTGGTAGAAAGTGTGGCCCAGGCAGCAAAGACCCGCGGCGTGCCGCCGGCCCAGATCGCTCTGGCATGGCTGCTGCACAAACCTGAAGTCTCTGCGCCGATCGTCGGAGCATCCAAGCCGCACCACATGCAGGACGCTGTGGCAGCGGTAAGCTTAAAGCTTACCCAACAGGAGATTGCTCAACTTGAGGCTACGTATGTGCCTCATCCCGTATTAGGACATCACTAAACATCTGCATCATGGTAAGACCGCGTCTTGCGGCCCAGCAACCACCCGGTCAGGATTCCCACGGCGAAGGCGCTTGCGGCTACAGTGGCAACCGAGGCCAGCGGACGGCTCTTCACGCGGTCCCGGAGATCATCCAGCCGATCTTCAGTCGCATCCTTGGCCCGCCGCACGGTGCGATTCAGGTCATTGTATGTTTCGTCCAGCCGGTCCTTAACTTTGGCGGAGAGGTCCCGCGCTCGGTCAGTTATTTCTGCTACGTTTTCCCTTAAATCGCGCGTAAAATTTTCAGCCTTCATTAAAACTTACCTCCATGCTGCAATAATAATTATGACAGATGAACCTCAAGATGGCGCTCTCACCACATTTTTCGTAGGAACGGTCTGCCCTGCCTGAGCGGCAGAAATTGATCCATGGCGCCGGAGCGACGTAAGCCGTTACTGTTTTTTGCCGAAGATCTCACGCAGCAGAGCCGTTGTTTGTGCGGCGGGATCCTTGCGGATCTTGCGCTCTTCTTCACCCATCACATAAAACAGCCCGTCCATGGTTTTGCCGACTACATATTTATCAATGCTGAAACCCTCGTTTTCCGCCACGCGAGCGGCAATTGGATTTTGCATTAACTGGTCGTATTGCCTCACGACGCCTACGTTTTCCATGGCCCGATGCACGATTGGGGAAAACGCCGCAGTCAACTGATCGGTGCTCGTGGTTTTAAAGTACTCCGTCGCGGCAGTATCGCCACCGGAAAGAATCTGGCGCGCGTCTGCGATCGTCATCTTTGTTACGGCATCAATAAAGATCTGCCGGGCGGCGGGCGCTGCCTGCTCCGCGGCACGGTTCATTCCGATTTCCAGCGCGTCCACCTGCTGGCCCATGCCCATAAGGCGCATGCCTTTACCAACATTGCGCAATTTTTCCGGCAGCAGAATCTTGATGGCCGCGTTTTTCAGGAATCCGTCGACGCGTCCCGTAGAAGCTACTGCCCTCCGCGTGCTCACGGTCAGCGCTTCTTTCAATCCGGCTGCAATGCGGTCGTCGGTAGGCCCGCTCTTCTTGCCTAACGCTTCCTCGGCCCGTTTCCGGAGATCATCCAGCGGAGACTGCGCCAAAGTCGCCGAGGATAGCAAAGCTATGCTTAGAAGAAGGACTATCACGTAGTTCTTTATCATTTGACCCCTATGGCTAAATACGCCGGACGCGAGGCTAAATCGCAAACGTAGCAGAAGCCAAGTTGTATATTATGCGCTCAACACTTCATTTGCGTATCGGAATAACTCAATGATTGCAAAATAGGCGTGGAGGAATATGTATCCCCATGCTCGGGGCTGGAAAGATTTCAGGATGGGACAGATCCTGCCACCAGCGCGATTCCCGCACCATCCGCCGCTGCAATGATCTTGTCGCCATCAAGAAAGAGACATTTCCCCGCATCGATCGCCAAGCACGTTGCTCCAGCCTGCGCCATGGTCTCAATGGTTTTCAAGCCGATCACCGGCACGTCAAAGCGCATGTCCTGGTTTGGCTTGGCTACCTTTACGACTGTCAGCTTCCGGCTCAGCATTGAATCGCCATCCAAAGCGGCGCTCTTCATCAACTCACCTGCGCGGATGATCGTGGCGTCGGTTCCTTCCATGGCTTCCAGGGCGACGCAGGCAGCCTGGGCAATCACCACTGTCTGGCCAATATCGTATTGGGCAAGATGCCGGGCCACTTGCCGGCCATACTCAATGTCCTTCTGCTCGGCTTCACTTGGCATGCGGCGTGAGAGGACTCCGGGCCGGGCCAGCAGCGGCTCAAGATAAGAGGTGGAGCTGATCAGGTGAATGCCCTCATCTTCCAGCACTTTGGCTACTGCGCCGATCAAAGAATCCGTGTTGCGCGTTCCCAGCGACAAAAGCACCTTGGCCAGCCGCCAGTCCGGACGAATGGAGGAGAATATCTGTTTGTGTTTAACCTGCCCGGCCATGATCGCGGTGCTCACGCCTTCACTCTTGAAAAATTCTATGAGCTTGCTCAGTTCACCCAGTGACATCCAGTGCACTGTCGCTGCGCCTCGGCTTTCAATCAGAGGGGAAGTTTCCTCTTTGATCGCTGCCACAACTACCTGGGCGCCCTGGGCACGGGCCGCATCCAGCAGCAACAAAGGAAAGCTGCCGTTTCCCGCGATCAATCCGAGTTTTTGTCCTTCTGCCACTCGGATCAGTGTACCAATTGTCTCCACAGGCTTTAATTCTTCAGCAGTAAGCGCACCTAATCCTTCGTCTCAGCATCCTAACTAAAGAGTAAACATGCGGATAATTTCCGATCAACTCAGAAGCAAGAACCTTGTGCCCTTCAAAAAGCGTCATGGCAGGTACAAAATTCCCGGCATGACGACAATCAGCCATGTCTCAATGGACCGCGTTGACGCTGATTTGAATCCCGAAGAGCAAACCTATATCCGCCATTATTTGGGTTATGCGGACGCTCTAATCAGAAGCGCTGAAGAGAATGCTTCATCGGAACCAAGAGAAGCGCTGGAAAACACTGGGTCCGCCGAAGCGTCAGGAGCAGAGACTGCCGCAGGCCTTGTGGATGAATCCACTCCTGCCAAGAAAGACCCTAAAGAACGGGCCGCCTGAAACATTCTTTTCCGGATTTATTTGATAACTCCGCGCTCGGAAGCTTCAATGAATTTCACCAGCATGTCCACGTCTTCACTTCGGTCATTTTCCGACTTCAACTTTTCCAGGGCCTGCGTGGTGTTCAGCTTGGAATTCAGCAACACTCGAAAAGCATGATGGATTTTGCGAATGCGTTCTTCACTAAAGCCCCGCCGCTGCAATCCCACTGAGTTCATGCCGAAAGTCTGGGTATGTCGCGGGGTCACGCATTTGGCAAACGGCAAAACATCTTTGGTGACAACGGTCCCGCCGCCGATATAGGAATGCGCTCCAATACGCGTGAATTGATGGACGGCGCACAGCGCTCCCACCACCGCCCACTCTTCCACGGTGACGTGTCCGGCCAGCGTGGCTGCATTTACCAGCATCGCGTGGTCGCCAATCACGGAATCATGCCCGACGTGGGCGTAAGCCATTATCAGCGTATGGCTGCCGATTTTCGTCACGCCGCCGCCCTTGGCGGTGCCTCGGTTGAGCGTTACATATTCACGGACAACGTTGTGATCCCCGATTTCCAGGCTTGTCTCTTCGCCTTTATAGCTCAGGTCCTGCGGTTCGCCGCCAATCGCGCAAAAAGGAAAGAAGCGGTTATACGCGCCGATTCTCGCCGGCCCATGAATCACCACATGCGACATCAGTTCACAGTGCTCGCCCAGTTCCACGCCCGCACCCACAATGCAATACGGCCCCACGGTGCAGGTTGAGTGCACCTGCGCTTTGGGATCTATCAATGCGGTGGAATGGATCATAACTTTGGGTGGATCATGGCTGTGGCTGCATCATGGCTAACGGATGGGCCATCGCTGTAGGGTAGATCATTCCGTTGTTTCAGCCGGCGCTTCCGGACCTGACTGCCCACGCTTGAGCGATACCAGTTGGGCGCTCACCGTGCCGTCACAGACCAGTTTGCCATTCACAAAGGCCTTGCCTTCCATGCGTACGGCAATGCGTGACGCGCCCTCTTTCCAGCTCAGCATCACCACCTCAATCCTAAGCTGGTCGCCCGGAACCACGGGGCGGCGAAAGCGCGCCTTCTCAATGCCGGTGAAAACGATCAATTTGTCCTTGCGATCTTCTACCTCAGTAAGCAGCATGGCGCCGCCCGCCTGGGCCATGGCTTCCACAATCAGCACGCCCGGCATGATGGGAAAATTGGGGAAATGACCGGCAAAGAATGGCTCGTTGATGGTGACATTCTTAATGGCGACTATCTTCTTTTTACGTTGAATCTCCAAGACGCGGTCAATCAGCAGA
>JBARNL010000394.1:0-2354 GCA_049802955.1 Candidatus Angelobacter sp. | reverse complement strand
CGATGCAGACGCCTGTTGTGTACCGGGCGCTCCAGGCATTCCGGAGGCTGAGCACCCGCATCCTTCTGAGGTTTCTGCGCAGTTCATGACTGAACGAGTCCAGTTACTGGGATTGACCCAATTGGATGGATTGGCCCAATTGCTCACGTTTGTCCAACTACTGGGATTTAACCAATTCAGAGGGTTCAACCAGCAAAATGCCAGGTCAACAGCGCGAGATCCCAGATTGTCGCCCGACCGGTAAATGCCTTTCATGGATTCATCCAGTTGACCAGCGGCCATTTGCGTTACAGGAGCAAACAGGTCACCGTTGCCGTTCTGTTGTCCTGGCCTTCCTATACTTACCGCTTGCTTTACCCCCAGCAGTGATAGCGCCCACGAGAAACTCAAGGCAGATTTGGTCAGTTCACGAACCATGACGACTCCTCCCCTCGTTACTTCCATCTCATTGTTGCCACAGACTTTCGCACGTCCGGCAGTCTACTACCAGAGATGGAGGAACGACCTATCCACATAGACAGCGGCTGGAAATGGATTTGCGAACCGCCCTAAATTGACGAAGTTCCCTCACGGTACGGGCGTTTCGGCCCAAAAAGTTGCGTGGAACCCTAAATAAAGGATGTGGTCCAGGAGGATGCGGGCTACAGGCCCGCGGCCTACGTTTTGAGATTCAAAGATTAGAAAATAGCTCTTCTTGTTTCCGGCATCGAATTCCTGGCAAATTACCGCGCCGTTTTGTGATCCGGGCTCGCCGACAAAAATCGGTTCTCCGCCCAGATAACATTGCGGAGCGCAGTGGTAAATATCGCAGTCATGGCCTTTGCCCCAGCTTGCATGGACTAGTTGATCAAAGAACTTCCTCCCGTCGCTTCCGGTGGCAGAAATACCCAGCATCCAAAACTCGTCATAGGGATGCATGGAGAGTCGTGGATCGATGGCAGGAAAGTCCGGAGCTAGGTGGTAATCAAGCTCGGCCCGTTTTTTCAGGCGACGCGACTTAATACCAATCACAAAGCGGACTGGCCCTCCATGTGCGACAGTAGGGAAGAAATCAGGCAACGGCTCGTATTGGCCGTAAATTGGGGCGTCAAACTCCAGCAGATCCACGATCAGCCGTCCTTTCTGCTCGAATGAGTTGATCAAGTGCAGGCAGTAGCGGTTTCCCACGGCGATGGACGCTGCTACCTCTCCGGTGTTGCGATCTACGACGACCAGCCTGCTTCCGCGTTCCGGCTCCCAACGCAGCGCATCCATTACAGTGGCCCCGGCTTGTAACAGGGGCTTGATGTCCAGAAGATAGGGACTGAGATAGAAGATTGCATACCGCTTGCTTAAGGTGAAGTCATGCACGGAGCAGGAATAGGGAAGGGGTATGGCTTTTCGATAACGCAGGCCATTCGTGTCAAAGCAGTAAAAATATAATTTCGGAGTCTGGCTGGAGAAAAAAATACCGAAGTTGTACATCTCACCAGTCTCAGTATCAAACTTGGGATGGGCGGCCATGGGACTGGCGTTGTTGAGCCTGCCGTTAAAGGTGAACTGCCCAACAGTTTTCAGCGTGTCAGGATCAAGCTTCCACGGCAACCCTTGCTCCCCAAAGGCCAGCAGGCAGTCGCCAAATGGATAAACGCTGACGTTGACCGGAGATTCGAGGCCATTGTTGACACGGTTGAGGCGGCTGCCTTCAAATGAAGTCCCAAAAGTCCGGAACAAGGCCCTCCCAGCTTCCTGTTCGCCGACAAACTTTGTGCTTTGAACATAGCGGTTTTTGAAGTGGATCCCGGGACTGTCAAAACGCAGCCGGGAGACCATGCCATCGCCATCGAGCCAATGGCGGTAGCGCACGTTGCCCATAGCAAATCGTGCTGGGCCGTTCAGGTAGTAAGTGCCGCGAACAAAATCGGGAACCTGGCCGGCAACGCACTCCAGACTCCCCTCCCACTCTTGAAAGTGTGGAGGGAACGCAGCTTCGATTCCCGGGGCAAAGTCGGCTATTGAAACCCGTGCGTGCTCGCGCGACTTTATAGATTGTGCAGCCGAATATTCCGTGATCATTCTTTCGTCCTCAGAAAAATGCCTTACGCTACATCTCTCAAGGCCATTAAGCCAGCCAACAACACCAGCACAAGAGCGAATGTCTGCATTGCAGGGTGCGTGTTTGACGACTGAGACACAAATAAGACCGCGCAAAGTACAAATATCGCCATTATGATCGCCGTGCTTCCGGATGCCGCGGCTTGGGGCTGTGGCCCGTCATTATTAGCGGCGCCGGATTTGGGAGTTGATGTGCGCGGGAGCGCATCATCGACTCTTCTGGGGAGCGTTACCAGGGCGGTCGCAAACTTTTCAGAGTT
>JBARNL010000393.1:0-4474 GCA_049802955.1 Candidatus Angelobacter sp. | reverse complement strand
CTACGGATGCCATACGCCGCACGCTAGGCGCTCTTGGGCTGCGTACCAAGCGTGGAAAGGAACTTCCACGGCAAACCTTTCACGCGATGCTTAGGAATGAGTTGTACGCGGGCTGGGTGTGCGGCGCTGGCCTACGTGTTGCCGGGACGCATGAGGCAATAAACACGGAGAAACTTTTTGCCGATGTCCAACGGGCGCTGAATGGTGAAAGCAACGGCGCTGTACCTCACACAAGACAGAATGAGTCTTTCCCATTGCGCGGGCTGGTGCAATGCGCGTCCTGCCTCAAGCCTCTAACCGCTGGCCATGCCACGGGACGCAACAAAGTGAAGCACCCGCGTTACTGGTGCTGGAATCGCGCTTGCACTGACAAGGTGGGAGTAGCAGCGGAAAAGTTAGAGCAAGACTTCGTGAATATTTTGGCGTTCATAGAACCCACAGACGAGTGGTTAGCAGAGCAGCATGACATCGCGGCCCGTGCTTGGAAGCAGCGGCAGGAACGCACGGCGCAAGATCGTAAGGCGCTCACGATGCGGTTACAAGAGCAGAACACTTTGAACCAAAATCTGATTATTGCCAAGCTACGCGGCGAAGTTTCCCAAGCTGATTTTGACGCGGTAAAACCGAGCATCACTCAGGCCATAGCGGAGATTGAAGCCTCACAAAAAGCAATGGAAATGCAGTCCGGAACGATGGCCGCATTCATTGAAGCCACGGAACGCAAGACAATAGAACTTGTGGCGACGTGGCGGGCTGCGGGAATCAGCGAACGCCAAGAGCTACAAAGCGCCGTGTTTCCAGACGGTTTGCCGTATTCCGTTAAACACGGGTTCTTTGAACCGGGTAAATCAAGCATTATCAATGACTTTAGCAATATGATGCTTGAGATGTGTCAAGTTGGCGTCCCCGACGGGATTTGAACCCGTGTTACCGCCGTGAAAGGGCGATGTCCTAGGCCGGGCTAGACGACGGGGACGCGTGCAGGCGGGAGCGAAAGTCCCACATCTAAATTCAGCGGATGGCCTCACGTTAAACCGCAAATGCCAAGCAAACAAGCTAATGCCAACCACACGAACTGCCACTTGATAGTAGCAGCGGCAGAAAGCCTCTGTCAAAAAGACCGAGTCCAGACCGAGTCCAACCGATTCCAGAACCGATTCCAGGCCGAGTTTCCTAAGCCTATTTTGTTCGTCGCGGCGCTGGCGGAGTTTTGCGCAAGCACTACTTGCTATCCAAGCACCACGTGAAGTGGTGAAAATTGGTAAAGTCGAGTTTGGTAAAGTAGAGTAATGAACTTCAGCAACCCAGCTAGTAAAGGACGCGCGGCGTGACTTCACGGACAGCAGTTGTTCTGGGTGCTTCGGGATTAGTTGGCGGCTTTTGCCTGCGCGCGCTGGTGGACGATCCGGATTACACGCGAGTGCTCACATTCGGGCGCAGAGAGCTGCCATCACTTACCCGGGCCAAAGTTGCGCAGCGCGTAGCCGATCTGGCGACACTTTCCGCGGAAGATTTTCAAGGAGCACAAGACGTGTTCTGCGCGCTGGGAACCACGATTCGCAAAGCCGGATCGCAGGAAGCTTTTCGCCATGTTGACATGGAATTGCCGTTGCGGGCTGCTCAGCAAGCAGTTCTGGCCGGTGCGGAACAGTTCATTGTGGTGTCGTCAGTGGGCGCTGATCCCGCGAGTAAGAGTTTTTATCTCCGCACAAAAGGCGAGATGGAAAGGGAACTGGCCAAGCTGCCGTTCCGTGCCTTGCATATTCTGCGTCCGAGTCTGCTCATCGGCAAACGCGCGGAGTTCAGGCTGGGCGAAGCCATCGGCATGAAGATTGCACCCGTGTTGGATCTGCTCACGTTTGGGCCGCTACGAAAATATCATTCCATGCAAGCTGAAATCGCCGGCAAAGCAATGGCGGCAGCCGCCAAATACGGAAAGACCGGGACCTTGATTTATGAATTCGATCCCATCGTGACTCTGGCTGCTTAACTCAGGATCATTGATAAGCAACTTGTAACCGCATCTGTTTCTAAACTGGGATACACAATCCCGGTGACTATCAGGTAACAGCAGAAACGCCAAAAGCGGGCGGAGGCGCGGCCAGCATAAACCTGCGTGAGATTGCTCTAGGCTATGAGCAGACAGTAGGGAAGATGGTGAATGATAAGTACTGCATCCGCTGCCATGATCCGGAATCGACGCCGGAGCGCGTCTCGAATCTCGATAATCTTTCACCTTACAAATACGATTGCGTACGGCGGACCGGCACTGGGCAAGTCACCTCAGATGCCTGCCTGTTTCCGCGGGCGGTTGCAGAGAAGCTGGTGCGCGCAAACGACACGGAATCGCAGCAGAGCGCCTTGCTGGAGAGTGAGGTTTATCGCAACGGCGAGCCCTTCACGCTCTGGCTTACCGGAGACGATGCACCTGAAGACGTAAAAGACCATTACATGGCGCGGCATCGCCATGGCAATTTCAACCACGACTTCATCCACTACGATTAAGCCCGTCGAGCCGGGAACGCTCGTCAGCACCAACCTGGTTTCAGAATCTGAATTCGCCAGGACCATCAGAGAGCGCAGGAACGCACACGGCCAGGAACTGATCAGCCGCAGCATCGTCCTTATTCAAGGAGAAAGAGTCGCTTTGGACCTACAGCGCGCGGAAGCAGATTCTCACCCGCGCCAAGAATTCCCTGCTGCCGCTGCATCGGCTGCTGCCCACGGAGCATGCCCACAGCGGAATTGTCGACACCGCGGAACCCAAGACTTACTCCGCGACCTGGCAGCAACCCTATACTAAGCACGGTTCGCGCTATCAGTCCTATGGCACGATCGAATGCCCCTCCGTAGCCGGATGGCGACGGCGGAATTTTGGGCGTGAAAAGAGTTTCACAATCGACTACGACGGGGCTCCCTCCCTGGGCGATCACATTTTCAGCGTGCAGATCGCTGCCGCTGAGCAACCGCATCAATGCCAGCAAGTGGCCAATGCCGCGATAAAAGCTAAGCAGTTCCTCGTTTCCTGCCGCGAAGCGGTGGGCCACAAATTCTGCCCATCCGTAATCGCCACAATCCACGATCTCAGGGATGCGGATGCTCAGCGGGCTGCCATGATCTTCGGCAAGCCCGGCAATGTAGCCTCGGAGCGAGCTGTCAATTGCCAACGAACGCGGTTTGTAAACAACACACCAGCCCACACCGCCGGCTATTGCCACAGTCGCCCCGCTGCAATGGCTGTCACCGGCCCCGAATCTAAGTTCGTTCATCTCGTCCGGCTCACCGGTGCACAGATCTTTCAACCGGCACCGATCCGCCGTCCAGCGCTGCGCAAAGCGCAACGCTGCCATGCACCGATTGCGCGTGATTGCACTGACCCGCGATAACGAGGGGTAGTGAGTCGCTAAGTCGTACCAGAATGACTGCTGTGCCGAGAGGTCAAGGAATTGCTGCCAACGCTGTTCCGGGCTGTCGCCGTTTATTTTCTTGGTTTCCCGCGCCGCGTTGAGTTCAAGAATGAGCAACCGGCTGAGTTTATTGTGCAGAACTGCGTGAAGAGATTCCCGGGTTGCATCGGTAATAACATCGCGCTCTCTCGCGCTCAATCCTGCAAGGAAAGAAAGCTGGGCTGCCAGTTCGTCCAGAGCGGGCGCAACCAGACAATCCAGAGATGAATCGAAGTAGCGCGATGCCATAGGCAATTTAGCAGCACTGTATCGTGTCTGAGCCGGTGCAAATAGAGTAGCTTGTGCCCTTGGCGGTTGCGTTAATGATATCTGCTTGTGCGAACTCGCCGGCAGCAAAGAGCGGACCGGCAGGATTATTCTGACCTCCGCCATTGCGCCAAATGCTCAACCAGCTCCGCACCATGTAATGTGTTATTCATGCTGTTTCTCCTTTCGTTCTTAACCTAATGAAAATGTTTATGTACCAGTTCAGTCCCATTCTGCTTTCATTCCGGACGGATCTGGTTACGCAACTATGATCGCGGATTTAACAATGAGAAAGCATGACAACATCAATTTTTCAGATTTTCGAAAATCGCCGATTTGGGTTGGATGACAAGAAGGTATTTTGCGGCTTAAAGGTTTTTAATGTTCCCGTTTGAGCATTTGTTTTTGGAAAATAGAAACAGGTCGGACCGGGAAGTAATTTGAAATATCTTGTCGGGGTTGAGCAGGCAGCACAGAACCGGTGTCATCAATCAGAAGCTTTGATGCAATCGTGGCTGTCCACTCATACCCAATGATTCAGCGCCCATTGCCGACGTCAATAAACCAATTCCATCCCTTCATTAGAGCAGTTGTTGAGTTCTCAATTGACGCGGGAACCGGAACCTGCCAGATCGCTCTCGACGAAGCTTTGTTTGAGGCGGATCATCCAGGCAGTACTTCAGGTGACTGCGGTGGATGGCAGTGACGTTCGCGTGCATCACCGGTCCTATCCGGGAGTGAATGCGACCTTGAGTCTGACC
>JBARNL010000392.1:0-3012 GCA_049802955.1 Candidatus Angelobacter sp. | reverse complement strand
CCAATACTGAATACCGATCCCAACCATCCTGGGTTCTTTTTCTTCGGCCAGCGTCCGATTCCGACTTTATTCGCGGCGGTCAGGACGAATGAGAACTCGCGCACATCGCACTACAACGGCATGCTGGTCAGCTTGAACAAGAATTTGTCTAATCATATCCAGTTCAATGCCAGTTACACATGGTCGCACGCTCTCACTTCAGGCGAAGATTTCTTTGGTCTCTCCGAACCTGGTGATTTCGTCAATACCAGGCCAGAGCTGGGTCCTGCGTTTAACGATATCCGCCATGCTGTCAATATGGGTGTGGTTCTGGATTCAGGCAAGATATTCACGAACCATTTCATGGGCGCTGTTGGCAACAACTTGGGTCTGAGCTGGGTCGGCCAGCTGCAATCCGGGCGGCCCTATCCTCTTTCCACAGGTACTGCTCCATTCGGCGGCAGCGCCAGGTTCTTTGGCGCTGGCAGCGAAACGCAGCAGCGGCCCAACGTAGCGGCGGATGGGACCATCAACACGTCTGGGATCGCCTCCTTTGACGGCGGTAACGCACTGTTTGGTCCTGGCGCGGTGACAGCATGCGTTACGGCAGGGTTCCCAACGGCGCAATGCCAGTCGATTCAAAACGCATTTGCGCCGCCCGCAGGCGTAACTTTCACCGGGG
This sequence comes from Candidatus Angelobacter sp., assembly GCA_049802955.1. Lineage (GTDB taxonomy): Bacteria > Acidobacteriota > Terriglobia > Terriglobales > Acidobacteriaceae > Angelobacter. Next base: position 2,351 of record JBARNL010000392.1, on the reverse strand, counting down.
CGGTTGATGCCGTTACGGGCGAGCCTGTTACTTTCTCAAGAGTTAACGGCGATATCGGCAGAGATCCCGCACGGGGATCACCGTTCTACAAGTTCGACGCCTCTCTGCACAAAGACATCACGATGCCCAGATATGAAAATATTAAGCTGGAACTTCGGTTTGATGCCTTCAACGTGTTCAATCACACGAACGCAACTTTATTCAACACCAATGACGTACTGAACGTCATGTCTCCCTCCGTCACCAATGCTGGAAGCACCGATCCGCTGAAGCCGCCCACCGTCAACCCTGATTTCTTCACCTGCACTGGCTGCATGCGGCCCAATGGCACTTACGTTGGAACCAACGGAAAGACCTTAACCCTGGCTGATCTGCAAAAGGGTGGCAGGATCCTTTCGTCGCCGTTTAATGGTCTTGGCGATCCAGGGTCCGATGACGGACCACGCAAACTCCAACTTTCATTCCACGTTCGCTTCTAACTGCGTACGTGTACAAACCAAAAGGCGGGCCTTCGGGTCCGCCTTTTATATTTGCAATAGCGGCAGATCACACTCCGCTTGCTGTCGATCTCGCAACCATAACCTTCTTGATCTCGGTTTGCCACACCCCAACCAGCACGCTCCCGATCAGCACCAGGGCAAGACACAGACCCAGCCACATGCCTACCGCTCCCATCTTCATCTTGAAGCACAGGAACGCACCAAGCGGAAGCCCAATCACCCAGTAGCCAATGAAATTCGCCAGCATAGGAATGCGCGTGTTACCGGCGCCGCGCAGCGCTCCCGTGGCCACAACTTGTAATCCGTCAAAGAGCTGGAACACTGCTGCTACAAGCAACAAAGTTGCCCCGGCATTCACTACGTCAATCTCAGGCGTGTACATGCGCGCAATCGGCCTCGCGAATAAGAACAGCGCCAGCCCTGAGCACGACATGAAAAGCGCGCCAAAAAAAATTGCCATCCATCCGGCGCGGGCGGCGGCATGGGCATCCTGCGCTCCCATGGCATGGCCCACCCGCACGGCCGCGGCGGAGCAAATACCCAGCGGGACCATGTAAGTAAAACTGGCGACGTTCAGCGCAATCTGGTGTCCGGCAAGCTGCACGGCTCCCAGCTTGCCGATGAGAAAAGTCGCGGTGGCAAACGCGCCGATTTCCAGCAATAGCTGCGCTGCTGCTGGAAGGCCCAGCCGGAGCAGCAAGCGCACCCGGTCCAGCTCAACGCGGCGCGAGGCGCTCCATAATCCGCTGGACCGTTTGCGGTCGTAATACACCGCTGCAATGGCCAGCACCATGACCATATATGCACGAGAAATACACGTCGACCATCCGCTGCCCGCCACGCCATAAGCGCGTGCTCCCAGATGTCCGTAAACCAACACCCAGTTCCCTGCCACATTGACTAAATTCGCTGACACCAGGGCAAACACCACGGGCTTCACAATGTGCATGGCTTGCAGATAACGGCGCAAAGCGAAGTACAGCCCAAGCGGCAGCGTGCTCCAGACCAGGGCCTTTAGAAAAGGGACCGTCGCACTCACCAGCGCTGGCGCAAGACCTAAATGGCCAAACAGCGGCAGAAACGCCAGGATGGAAGCCATCAAAATCGGCGACAGAATGCATGCCAGGTAAAGAGCATTCCACACAGTGCGATGGCACTCTTCCAGCCGGCCCGCGCCATAAGCCTGCGCCACCAGCGTGTCCATGCCCAGCATAATGCCGCTGCCAAAGATTCCAACTGTATAAAACAGCGTGCTTCCCAGGCTTACCGCGCCAATCGCGGTAGCGCTGTCCGGCAGCCGGCCCACCATAACTGTGTCAGTAAATGACATGGCCAGCCATCCCAGCTCAGTGAGCGCAAGCGGCGCCGCCAGCCGCAGCATGGGACGAAACTCCTGACCTATCGCGCGCGTTTCCACCGGATGATTTAAACACACCTCTTCCGGCGCGTCAGGAAGAACATATTTGTGGGAAGGCGTCAGGCATGCCGGGAAAAACAGCTCGGTTTAGTTCAGATCAATTAACGATGAACGGTTCCACATCAGGATAATCTTCGAGGATGGCATGATAGCCGGAAGTAATTTGGGTAGGATTTTTGACCGGGCGGCGCAACTCAAACCGGACGTCATGCTGACAGCGCCTGCAAATCGGGAACCTCTGTCCTTTCAGCAGCGTGGCCTCGTGCATCAAACGGTGCGAGTCGTGTATGACCCTGTAAATTCCACTTTGCGGCACTACAACTCCCGGACGATATTTCTTCCGCACGATAGGTCCTTGATCTGGTTTCGACTCGCCAGCGTTCGGGAATCGCTCTGATAATAAAAGATTTCTAATGATCGTGACAAGGCCACTG
>JBARNL010000391.1:0-4809 GCA_049802955.1 Candidatus Angelobacter sp. | reverse complement strand
GGTGCGGGCGAACCGTCTGCTTTTTTGAAGGATGAGGGAATCTGGACTTCGTCGACATTGCTGTTCAGAGTGATTCGGTCAACAGTATTGGTTCCAGCGACGCCTACCCACAGCGTTGCTCCATCGGGAGTGAGGCTGCCGTTCAAGGCTTCAGTAGCGCCGGCAGGTAATGGAATTCCTATTACGTTGGTTACATTCAACACTGAAATTACTTCACTGAGGCCTGCAGGCAAAACGGCGACATGCGTCCCGGCCGATCCCACCAGCAACTGATGCGCTGTGATGGGCCCAATGCCAAAATTGATAAAGTTATTGCTGTAGCCAATATTACCGGGACAATTCGCCGGCGTAATCGTGACTGGCGGCGTCAGGTCGGAGGGGAAGGCGGTTACAACGTCGAGCCCCGTAGGCTCCAAAGCCATAATCGTGTTTGAATTCCGCACGGACTGCACGAACTGTATGTTCGTGGAATTGGTTGGCGGCGAGGTGCTTTGGATAGCGTTGTTGCATGTGGCAATCGCTTGCAGCCCCGCGGAGTTGGCCACGTAAACAAAGGGGCCGGAAGGCAATTGGGTCACGTCCTCGTTTACGCCGCCAAGGCTCAATGTCTGTGCTGACAGGAATGGGGAGACCACGTATACATTGCCGTTGCTTGCCGCAACATACACCCTGAACCCGTCGTCATCAAAATTTGCGGCTACCGCGCCGGTCAAAATAAAAGTGATGATGCTGTTGTTGTTCTTGTCAAAAAGCCAAACGCGCTGCTCAGATGGGAATGGATCGATGGGAGCACCTGTGGTGGGATCGTTCGCGGCATTGGAAATGACCACTTCATTTCCATCAGCAGAAACTGCCAGCACTTTGCCTATCGGCACAGGTGACACCAGCTGTGCGATATTCGTCGCAGCATCCAGTGTAGCCAGCCCGTTGCTCGTCCCGATGTAACCCGTTGTTCCCGCCCGGTCAAACAGCATGGAGTTAGGAAATCCGGGGAGGAAGATCGTTGCCCCGGCGACCGGCGGAGTTTTGCTGGTATCAATCGGGATCATTGTAATGCTGGAGCCTGGCACATTAGGAAAGGTGCTTGTGGCATAAACCGTGGTTGTGTTGGGACTGGTACCGGTCACAAATACGCTGAATAAGTTGCTGTAAATGGGCGTATTGATTCCAATTCCGCAAGTTGGCGGACCGCACACTGCCTGAAGTCCGGCCCCGCCGGGTGACTGCGCGGTCAGGGTGGTTCCCGTCACTGTCGCCACCGTACTGTTGTTGCTGAGAATCGTTACCGGCGCGTTTGGCGTTACCGCTCCCAATTCATCCACCATATCCGCCTGAACGACTTTCGTATCTGTAACGTTCATGGTTGCGGCATGAGTGGGAACTCCGGCTGGGTCTCCGTTGACGTGCAGCTCAATGTTGACCGGCATGCAGCTCTTGAAGAAAACAGCCGGTGAGGTTGTTGACCCTACGCTGGCGACCACGCCCGTAATTCCAGGCGCGCGGGCCGTCGCTAATCCGTTTGCATCCACTGTTGCCACGCTGGCCGCCGAAGCCGACCAGCTGAAATTGCCAATCTGATTGGTGATTTCCGTGCCGTTATTGAACGCATGGGCCACAAACTGATGCGTCTGCGCAATTGAAAAGCAGGGTTCTGTTACCGGGTCAACCGTGACCGCGGTTATCGCCGGATGAACGGCCACCGTAACCGGCCCGCTGGTTACGCCGGCGGCGGTAGCGGTGATGATGGCCGTCCCGCTGATGGGTTTTCCCTGCGCATCCAAACCGTTGCATACCACAAAAGCGGAATCCCAGACTCCGGCACAAACGTTGCCCTGCGGTGAAATTGTGGCGGTGCTGGTATTCGATGAATTAAAGGTGAACGTGGTGGTAAGTGTAGTGTTGGCGGAATTTACCGCCGATGCGCTGACCGCAACGACCTGCCCGGCCACCATGGAGAGCGTCGCGGGCGATAAATTGACCGCGGCCACCGTATTATTTGCCGATTTTGAGCCGCCGCAACCCGTCGACAACGAGACAAACAGAACGATGAACGCCATTCCGGCAAAAAGTGGGCAGCGTGGGGTCTTTCCCTGGATCTTGAGGAGCACTTGATTGCGCATAATATAGAAGAGTGTTCAGTGTAGATTCTTGCGGGAATTTCTTCAACACCATGGCCATTCCAGCGTTGGCTTTGGCGGCGCTTGCGTCGCAGACCACGCTGTTCCATAGCACCCGGTTCTTTGCAGGGCAAAGCCGATGCTTTCAAACCGAAGCTGAGGCCCGTTTTTTTTTACTCCGATTAGTTTACTGGGATGATTCCGCGCGGCTTTGTCTGTTTTGTCCGTTGGGTTGTGTTGACGGAATCTGGTTTCAGTTGCTATATTTATAAGGTTCCGCGAGTACAATTTAGCTTGCCTGTAGTGAGCTGTAACGTATTTTTGCCCGAAGAGTTGTTTTGGTCGCAGGGGCATGCCTCGCTGAAATGGTCCGCGCTACCTTCCACACGGAAGGGTATGCGGGCCAGGAGAACGAAACGGAGTGCCCCCGATCAGGCTCGGTGCCACCGTCGTTTCTCAACCACAGATAGGGTAATTCAATATTCTCCGCTCAATTTTGGCGGATTTATGGCTGCATGCATCGCAGCCAGTCTCGCAACGCGGGATCCTTAAGCAGGCTGGACGCGCCCGTGTGCGCGGACATTTGTCTGTCTAAAAAGAGCAGCGTTTACAAGAATTTTTGAGGAAATAACTTTGCCGACATTCAATCAGTTGGTTCGAAAAGGCAGGACGGCGCCGAATTACAAGACGGCCAGCCCGGCCCTGCAGTCTTCACCGCAGCGCCGTGGCGTGTGTACGCGTGTTTACACGCAAACGCCCAAGAAGCCGAATTCCGCCCTGCGCAAAGTGGCCCGCGTACGCCTGACAAACGGGATTGAAGTTACCACGTATATCCCTGGCGTCGGACACAACTTGCAGGAGCACTCGATTGTGCTGATCCGCGGAGGCCGCGTAAAGGACCTTCCCGGTGTCCGTTACCACGTTGTGCGTGGAACGCTGGATGCGACGGGTGTCGCCAACCGCAAGCAGGGACGCTCAAAATACGGAGCGAAGCGACCGAAGTGATCACCGCTCAGCAGGCGTGAGCGAAGCGGGAGCCTGCTGCGATCATCCTGAGCGCGAAGCGTGAAGGATGTGATAAGCAAATCAGTTTTGGCAAGAGCAGAAGTAAGACAAAGATTTAGAGGATTTAAAGACTTATGCCACGCAAAGGACATGTTCCAAAGCGCGATACGATCGTGGACCCGATTTACAGCTCAACGCTGGTAACCAAGTTCGTGAACGCCATGATGTGGGGCGGCAAGAAATCCACCGCGCAGGGAATTTTCTATCAATGCATGGAAAACCTGCAGGCCAAGGGCGGCGATGAGGCCCTGAAGCTGTTCAAGAAGGCCGTGGAAAATGCCAAACCCATGCTGGAAGTTAAGACCCGCCGCGTGGGCGGAGCCAACTACCAGGTGCCGGTGGAAGTGAATCCTGACCGGCGCACCTCGCTGGCTATCCGCTGGATTGTCAGCTACGCGCGCGATCGCGGCGAAAAAGGCATGGTGGACAAGCTTTCGAACGAATTGCTGGACGCAGCCAACGGCCGCGGCGCGGCAATCAAGAAAAAAGAAGATGTGCACCGCATGGCCGAAGCCAACAAAGCGTTTGCACATTATCGCTGGTAGAGAAGTTTGATGTAGAGACGTAGCATGCTACGTCTCTACGGTAAAGAGATTAGGAAAATATTGTGCCTCGACAAGCACCATTAGAACGTTGCCGCAACATCGGGATCATGGCCCACATTGATGCCGGCAAGACAACTACGACTGAACGTGTCCTGTTCTATACGGGCATCACGCACCGGATTGGCGAAGTGCATGAAGGCACCGCCACCATGGACTGGATGGAGCAGGAGCAGGAGCGCGGCATTACCATTACTTCCGCCGCCACCACCTGTACCTGGCGCGACATTCGCATCAACATTATCGATACGCCCGGCCACGTGGATTTTACCGCGGAAGTCGAGCGCTCGTTGCGCGTCCTGGATGGCGCTGTAGCCGTATTTGACGCCGTGCATGGCGTGGAACCGCAGTCGGAAACCGTATGGCGCCAGGCCGATAAATACGGCGTTCCCCGCATTTGCTTCATTAATAAGATGGACAAGATGGGCGCCGATTTTGAGCACGCCGTCGATACCATCCGCAAACGCCTCAATGCCCGCCCCGTAGCGATTCAGATTCCCATTGGACAAGAAGCAGCTTTTAAAGGCGTCGTCGATTTGGTCGGCATGAAGGCTATTTACTGGCGCGATGAGACTCTGGGCGCGAAATACGAAGTAGAAGAAATTCCTGCCGAGCTGAAAAAGAAAGCTGAAGCATTCCATGCCCAGCTGGTCGAATCCGTTGCCGAAAATGACGACGAAATGCTCCACAAATTTTTAGAGGGCGAGCCCATCAGCGCCGACGAACTGCGCGCCTCGCTGCGCAAGAGCGTAATCAGCCTCAAGCTGTTCCCGGTGCTTTGTGGAACAGCCTTCAAGAACAAAGGTGTGCAGACTCTGCTGGATGCGGTAGTCGATTATCTGCCTTCGCCTCTCGACATTCCGCCGACGCAGGGCACCGATCCTGATCATCACGAAAAGAAAATTGAGCGCAAGCCGGCTGACAATGAACCGTTTTCCGGGCTGGCCTTTAAGATCATGGCCGATTCATTCGTCGGCCAGTTGGTGTTCGTCCGCGTGTACTCCGGCCACCTCAAGACCGGGGAC
>JBARNL010000390.1:0-3425 GCA_049802955.1 Candidatus Angelobacter sp. | reverse complement strand
GCTTACAGGGGAGCCGCCGTTCCTCAAAATCGGGACAAGTGCAACGAGGTTGTTCCACGTTGGCAAGGTCAACAAAATAGCGGGCATTACTGGTCTGCGAAGGAACCAGCCAACGCGATTCCCCGTTTCTTTTAATGCTTCCGGTTGCTGCAATCTGTTGTCCGCGCTGCTCTCTTGCTTCCATAGCGTCCTCACATTTTTGCTACGTTATGGAAGCATCTTATGCTTGACCACTCAAGCATGTCAACAACAAAATAAACTATTTTAAGCTTGACAATGCTTGACCACTCAAGCTACGTTTAGCCATGGCCAAAAAGAAAAACAAGGCCGCGCAAGCCCTAGGCAGATTGGGCGGTTTGAAGGGCGGCAAGGCCCGCGCCAAGAAGCTGTCGCCAGAGCGTAAAGCGGAGATCGCAACCAAGGCCGCTAACACGCGCTGGGCCAAAAAGAAAAATACCGTTGTATAATTCGCGGTCGAATAAATGGAGCGAGTGAATATGGCAAGCATCACCCTTCCGCGTACTGAAGACATGGCCCCTACCAAAACGATGACCATGGAGCAGGCTGCCGAACTACTGTCCCGCGAAGAACGATTTATGGCAACCGTGTCCGCGATGAATGCCCTAATGATTGCAAAAGGAATCTATACAGCAGATGAAGTCGAGGCATTCTATGTCCAGTGGGCAACGAATCAGCAGGCACGACCAAAGCGCCAACGTCCCGGCTGGCGCTCTAGGGTTTTGGCCATTCTCTCTTTTGGGGCATAGGCTCGTTAATCGTCCGAGGCCATTCGCACCGGCAAATAGCAGGTTGAGTACATCTGTGATGAAACGAGTTGTCGCACATTTTGCATTCCTGGCGGCACGATGGTGCAGGGAGTAGCTTCGCCGGTTTCCATTTTTCCATTTTTGCAGTTCCCTATGACCGTGCTGGCCCATTGCTTTTTGGCGCGGATTTGCTAAAATAAAAACGCGGACGCACGTTACCCGCGCCTCTCTTCCCGCTCATCGCTGCTGTGGAGATTGGTTCATAAGGAGCTGGACGGTTGCACCCGTTTTCAGCTCCTTCTACTTTCTTAGCCCATAGCGTCCGTCCTCTGTCCTTTCAAAAAACTTCCCCTGCCTGATGTACTTACTCAAGGCGATTCCTAAATCTCTGGCGTTCATTTCCTTGCCAATCCTTTTGGAAATGCGATCTGCCAGCACATCTGCCCCTAGCGGGCCTTCCACCAAAAACGTTTGCGCTACCTGCGGGACGCTACCATCCCTGAAACCACGGCTCCTGCGCTTTATGGTTCGTCCTCCGCGTGGATTCGCCTCTTGGCTGTGAGCCTTCTCCTGTCTGACTAATTCCTGCTCCAAGGTGGCAAGATTCGCCTTAGCATCTTCGATTGCCTTCTTAATCAGATTGATTACGATTTCACTCATAGATGTACTTTACCAGCAACCAAGGAATTTCTGTAGCACTTAAACTCTTATCGCTTCAGAATTGATGTATTTAATGTAGCACTTAACGATGTATTGGGGAAGGGGCAAAAAAACAACCCGCCTTTCAGCGGTTCAATCAAAAAGTCTTACGGTGAGACAATCAGCAAATAAAAAACCCGCCGGAAACGGCGGGTTCGGGTTAGACGCTGTGAACAGGTCGCCAGCGCTTGAGCGGTTTGTAGCTGCCGGACTTCCAACTGACAATTTCGGGAGTGACCTGCAAACACGATTCGAGATTGAATGTGAGTGAAGTTTTGTCCGAAAAGACAATTTCAATGATGCGGTAATCGGGTGAGATGGACAATTCCACTTCGGCAACGATCTTGCCCTTTGCCGTTGGGAACTTGAGGATGCGCTGGTACGGAGCGGCTTTCTTTCTTGCGCGTGAGCGGGTACGCTGTTTAGCAGCCATGAGTCACCTTTCGAGAGAAGGGGATTTGTGGTCAGGGACATTGCAGCGTTGACGCGCTGCCTTGTCCCGCTCTCACATTAGGGAAGATTCAAGGCGAGAGCAAGCAAAAAGCGAACTGCCCAATAATTCGGAATCTTGCCCAATAAATCAGGTCAAAACGCTAGTTATTAGGCAAAGCCACAGATCGTGGCTTTGCCTGTAACTCACCTGTGCCCAATAACTTCCCGAATGGTGATCAAAGCGGAACTACTTCTCTTTCACCGGATTGATTTTGGCCACGGTGGGGTCAAACAGCGCGTCAGGGGGATGACTGTTATAGGTGATATTCAGGATAATCTGCTGCGAAATGGTTTCGCCATTCCGCTTGATGACCGTCATCCTCGGCGTGTTGATGCCCTGGAACTCCTTCCAGTCGCCATAAATCAATACCTCTTCATCGCGCTCGCGATAGCGAGGATCGCGGGTGGAAAAGCGCTTCTCCAACGGCAAATGCGTTGAAGGATCAACCAGAATGGTTACCGACTCATTTTTGGAATTAATAATCGTGAGCTTCTCCGCCATATGACCTTCAGAGACGCTCGGCCCTTCATCCAGCAGCAGGACTCCCGGCTCTTTCAGCCAGATGCGCAGAACATTTTCCAGCGAATAATGGCGGCGGATGATGGCCTGCTTGACTCTCTCTTCTTTCTCCAGACTGAGCGGGCGAACACCCTTATAAGTAATCTCGTATGCATTGTCGCCAACATAAAGTTGAACGATGTCGCGTTGCTTGGTTAACTCAATGCGGTCCTTGTCCGGCCATTTCCAGAAACGGTAAAACAACGTGGTGCCCACAAGCGACTCATTGTGAAAGCTGCCGGAGCGGCCTTCAGCGTAATAATCCTGTGCGGTCAAATATGATTGCCCGCCCAGCGCCTGAATCATCTGGTCAACCAGGGTCCGGGCTTTCTGCTGGTTGGTTGGGGCATCGGCGGGCTTAGCGGAAGGCGCTTGCTGGCCATAAAGGCTGGCCATGCACAGGCAGATAAGAGCAACAATTCTCATGGGGATTAATACTTTCTTAGATGCAGAAACAGCCTGAGCTGCTGCTTTTGCCATCATCCCGCCAGCACCGCGCCGCCGTTCACGTTGAGGATTTCCCCCGTAATAAAGCCGGCGTGTGATGTACATAAAAACAGGACTGAAGCCGCAATCTCTTCCGGCTTGCCCGCGCGACCCAGCGGAATAGTGGCGTAAACCCGCTTGCTGATCGTTGCGTCATGCAGGGCAGGAGCGGCCATATCCGTTTCCACCCAGCCCGGCGCGACACAATTCACATAGATGCCGTCGCGCGCCAACTCAGTAGAAAGCCCTTTCACCATGCTGATAATTGCGCCCTTGCTGGCCGCATAATCACAGTGAAAAGCCTCTCCGCGCTGCCCCGCTGTGGAGCTGATCACAACTATATGACCGCCGGTGCGCTGGCGTTTCATCTGCGCCACGCCGTGTTTCACCAGCCCAAAAAGACTATTGACGTTGATGGAGAG
>JBARNL010000389.1:0-5485 GCA_049802955.1 Candidatus Angelobacter sp. | reverse complement strand
CTGCCTACACTGCTCAAAAGCACGGCAAAGGCTTTTACGATTTCTGAGGTTTCCGCCGATGCTGCCTATGGTGGTGCGAAGAACGTGGCCGCGATTGCCGCGCACAATGGAACCCCGTTTATGGCTTTCAAACGAAACACAACGGGCAAGGCTTCCGCTCTGTATGAGCAGATGTTCCACTATTTCATGTACAAGCGTGAAGAGTATTTGCAGCACTACCACAAGCGTTCCAATGTCGAATCGACGTTTTCCATGCTGAAGCGGAAATTCGGTGACTCACTGCGCAGCAAAACCGATACTGCTCTGGTTAATGAAACGCTTTGTAAAGTGCTGTGTCATAATCTTGTCGTTCTCATCCATGAAATGCACGAATTGGGAATTGAACCGATTTTTTGGGCAGAGAAGGAAATTGTTGGGCAAGCGTGAGTTATTAGGCAAAGCCACGATCTGTTGTAAAAAAACAACATAGGCCCAAGCTGCTGCCGGTGTAATCTGTTTAGTTGGAGTAACTTGCCATTTGAACAGACAGTTCGGGCTCCGGTGGAGTGCAAAGGGATCGGGCTGCACAGCGGGGCCAATGTGACCCTCCGGATCCTCCCTGCTGCAGCCGGAACAGGCATTGTCTTCCGCCGCAGCGATCTTGATGGCTTTGAAATTGAAGCCATTGGCCGCAACGTGGCCCGCGTGAGTTACGCCACCAGCCTGCAGAAAAAAGGCGTCCTGATTTCCACCACAGAACATCTCCTCTCAGCCTTTATTGGGATTGGCCTGGATAACGCAGTTGTGGAACTGGATAACCTTGAGCTCCCGATTCTTGATGGCAGCGCCAAACCATTCGTCGATATGGTCCTGCAGGCGGGCCTAAGGCAGCAGAGAAAAAAGCGGACATATCTGCGCATCATGCGCGAGATCGAAGTTCGTGACGGTAATAAATTTATTGGCGCTTATCCCGCTTCCGGCTATGCCGTGGCATACAAGATTAACTTTGCTCCGCCCATTGGAGCGCAAGCTTTTGAGATCGATCTTTCACAAGATCTTTATCGTAAAGAGCTGGCGGCTGCCCGTACATTCGGCTTCTTGAGTGAAGAGCAGGCTATGAAGAACATGGGCCTGATCCGCGGCGCGTCAGAAGCTAACGTGATTGTGCTGACGTCCGACGGAGTCAAAAATGGCCCGTTGCGCTATGAAGATGAGTTTGTGCGCCACAAAGTGCTGGATTTAATTGGAGACCTGGCATTGCTGGGGAAGCAGATCATCGGGCGCATTGTGGCTGATCGCGCCGGACATGCGATGCATACCGCATTGGTTTCACGGCTGTTGAAAGACCGCTCTTTATGGGAAGAAACAACGGAATTGAGCCAATCTGACGATCATGCTGAGAGCGCGGCTTTGGCGGCACAAACCTCACGGCAAATCTGAAAAGGCTAAACTGTTGTGGCGTTAATAAACATGGCGCCGCCGCCCAGCGTTAACGCCCGCTTCTCCAGCCAGATATCCAGCTCTTTCTTTGCTTCCGCTGACAGCACCTGAAAACGGATTCCCGCACGGCCTTCCGGCGTGGACCACGCCACTTCACCTTTGATGTCCAGCGAACGCTTGGTCCCGGGCAGTTGCAAACGGACTCGAGCAGCTCCGCCTTCGTCCAGCCGGCGTGAGCACTCGATAGAAATGCCGCCATGGCTGATGTTGGTGATATTCAAAGGAAGTTCGGCGCCCTGGTCCACCAGGATTGCTCCCGTCGCTTTGACAAGGTGCCGGTGGTAGCGACGGCGCTCACGCATGATCAAGCCCTGGGCGGCCCGCACGCTGCGGGTGGCCCTCTCCAGAGAAATCGGCTTGTCCAGGACAAAGTTAGCGCCCATCTCAAAAGCCTGCTGGATGTTTGTTTTGCCATTGACCACGGCGAAGGCGATACAGCTCTTGTTGGACTTCCCCAGGCGTAACTCGCGGAGAACCAGTGGGCCGTGCGGCATGTCGTCACAATCTACCAGAAGGGCGTCATATTTGCAGCGCAGCAGGATGTGTCGGGCCTGGTCAGCGTTGTTGGAAAGGTCCAGATCGATATTTGCCGCATCCAGGACTCGACGTATCATACGATGGACTTCAGGGTCGTTGCTGAGGAGGAGCGCTTGGAGAGCCATACCCGCAAAGGGTATCCAAATCATTACGTCCGGCCAAGTAACCAACGTAACGGGCCTGCGCTTTGCCGGGTGGCAGCACTTTCGATCTAAGGCGTCAAAATTTCTATGAAAAAGCTGGTTTACCTATCGCTGGGATCGAATCTGGGCGATCGCCAGAAATATCTTGGCGAAGCGATCTCCCGGTTGGGGGAATTGAGCGTAATCAGGCAGGTTTCAGCATTTTATGAAACTCAGCCCGTCGAAGTGCAGGGAGAGCAGCCATGGTTCCTTAATTGTGCCGTGGCCATGGAAACGGAGCTGAAGCCATTGGATTTTTTGAGACGTATGCTCGCGGTCGAGCAATCGATGGGTCGGGTCCGTACACAACCTAAGGGCGCGCGCACCATTGACATTGATATCGTATTTTTCGGCGACGACGTGTTGGATACGCCGGAGCTGACCGTTCCACATCCCGCCATGCACCAACGGCGTTTTGTTCTGGTGCCCTTGACGGAGATTGCGCCGGCATTCATTCATCCCGTGCTGAAACGAACCGTGCGGGAATTATTGGATTCACTGCCGGCTGATTCTGGCTTAGAGTGAATAAGTCTTAGCCCGCCTGATTTACGATGGGAGTTGCGTGGAAACCGCTGCCATTGCGCATTTGCTGGAACCCTTTATTGAGCTTGATGAAACGCGGCTCCGCTTTATATCGATATATATCGATATGTTGCTGAAGTGGAATACTCGTATAAATCTGACTGCCATACGCGAACCCGGTGAAATTGTGCAACGCCATTTCGGCGAGTCTCTGTTTGTAGCCAGGCACCTGCTTGAGCATAGGCTGCCACAGACGGCAATCGACTTGGGATCAGGTGCGGGCTTTCCGGGTGTTCCGTTCGCTATGCTTGCTCCAGAAGTCCAGGTCACATTGATTGAATCGCAGCAGAAGAAGGCTACGTTTTTGAAGGAATTGGTTCGCGCGCTTGGACTCAAGAACGTGAAGGTGTTTGGAGGTCGTGCAGAAGGCTATTCAGGAACCGCTGATCTGGTAATGCTCCGTGCGGTTGAGAAATTCGAGCAAGCGCTAAAAATGGCGGTGCGATTGACGAACGAGCACGGACGGATCGCACTGATGATTGGCTCGGGACAGGTTGAGTCAGCCCAGACACTTGCAATGGAAGTGGTCTGGGACAACCCGCTTCAAGTTCCTTGCAGCCTCTCACGCAAGCTGATGGTGGGTGCCAAATCCATAAAAGTGGGATGAAACAGTGTTGTAGCTATCATGAGCAATTCGTTGTTTCGTTTGAAACCAGACTTGAAGGTCAAAGTGGGAAATATCTCCTACTCGAACCGTAATGGTAAACATAGTCGAGCAGGAAGTGCCAAATTCCGTCTAAGAACTAGCCACTTAGGACCATAACAGTAAAAGTGGGATGGAATCGGAACCTATGTTGTGTTCTATGTGCTGGCGGATGTATTTTTTTCGGGCTTTATTGTACAAAGTGGGAAACTCTCTTGACCAGACTCAAAACAGTAAAACATCCTGTTCCACGTGGAACAATTACCCTCCGATGAACCATGTTCCACGTGGAACTTTGCACCATTTTGCGGCGTTGCGCTTTCCCTCCTCGCTCGTCTAAATTCGAAGCAGTCGCTTCGACTAAAAAATCATGGGGATAGTAATCGCCGTTGCGAACCAGAAAGGCGGGGTGGGAAAGACCACCACGGCCATCAATTTGGCGGCCTCCTTTGCTGCCGCAGAGGTTCGGTCCCTACTAATTGACTGCGATCCCCAAGCAAATTCCACGGGTGGACTTGGCTTTGCGCGCGATCCTGATCGCGTCAGCACTTATCACCTGCTTACCGCTGAGGCCTCAGCTGGTGAAGCAGTGATCACGACGGAACTGGAAGGTTTATGCCTGATTCCTTCGCACAAAAACCTGATTGGGGCGAATATCGAGCTGGTTGGAGCCGAAAACAGGGAATTCCGCCTGCGCAACGCTCTGGAGTCCGTTCGCGAGCAATTCGACTTCATAGTTCTGGATTGCCCTCCGGCTTTGGATCTGCTTACCCTGAACGCATTAGTAGCGGCCGATTCGGTGCTCGTCCCAATGCAAGCCGAATACTTTGCCCTGGAAGGCGTAAGCGAGCTTTTGGATACCATTGAGCGGCTGCGGCAGAGCTTTAACCCGGGATTGCAAATCGAAGGCGTGGTTTTGACGATGTATGACGACCGCACCAATCTGGCACAGCAGGTAACGCAGGAACTGAAACGCCACTTTGGCGACAAGCTGCTGGAAACCATTATTCCTCGCAATATCCGGCTGGCCGAGGCGCCCAGCTATGGCAAACCGGCGCTGCTCTACGATGTGCGCTCCCGTGGCGCTGAAAGCTACATCCGCTTGGCCAAGGAAATCATGCATCGTCGAATGAACCCTGTGACCGCTGGGACCGCGGCACCAATTGCAGAACAAACTTCAAACGCTAATCCGTCCGATCAATCGGACGATTTTTCCAATAGCAATGAACTGAAGCGAGTAAACGAATCATGATCAATGACAAGATCAACGACAAGCGCAAAGCCCTGGGACGCGGCTTGGAATCCTTATTGCCAAGTCGGCCCACGATCTCGCCGATTGCGATGCCGGCACAATCCGCGGCATCAGCAGCATCAGCACAGGAAATCTCCATTGATAGCATTGACCCGAACCCTTATCAGACTCGCCGGCGGATCAATGCGGCTGCTCTTGAGGAATTGGCAGAATCGATACGCGCCAGCGGCGTAGTCCAGCCTGTGGTATTGCGACCGGCAGCCAATGGAAGGTTCCAGTTGGTTGCGGGTGAGCGGCGCTGGCATGCTTCCAGACGCGCTGGCAAGACGACGATTCCGGCCGTGGTCCGCCAGATCTCCAATGAGCAAGCAATGGAGATCACGATCATTGAAAATCTTCAGCGTGAAGATCTGAACCCGGTGGAGCAAGCGCGGGCCTTCGAACGTCTGAGCCGCGAATTCGGGTTGACCCAGGAGCAGATTGCCGCGCGGACGGGAAAAGACCGCGCCAGCATAGCCAACTTCATTCGTCTGCTTAAATTGCCGGAAGAAGTTCAGAACGCTTTGGAAGCAGGCGCACTGAGTTTTGGTCATGGAAAAGTTCTGTTGGCCCTGGCTGGGTTTCCGGAGCACATGCAAAGGGCCGCACGCGAGATTATTGAAAAACAACTTTCCGTCCGGCAAACCGAAGAACTTGTGGCCAGGCTGCTGAACTCACAAACGGCAGAGCAAAGGCAGGAAAGGCCAGTGGTCGTGGTCGATCCCAACGTCCGTGAAGCCCAGCGTAGCCTGGAGAGTTCATTGGGCGTAA
>JBARNL010000388.1:0-4462 GCA_049802955.1 Candidatus Angelobacter sp. | reverse complement strand
GTGTTCCTTTGTGTCACTTTGTGGTTAAGCTTTTATTCGTTGCTGTACATGTCGATGACTTGCCCCGCCGCGTTGGCAAAGGCTTCAAAGTCAAACTCGGGAATGATGAAGTCTTCCTGCTTGGTGGCGAAGCTGAGCTTGGAGGCAATCACCGAATACAGCAGCACGTTGAACTGGCTGGAGTTGTAGGTATTTTCCAACAGAATCTGAACTGTGGGCGCAAAGCCCATGAGCTGGTTGGTGATGTTGAGCTGTGATCCGACAGCCGCAAGCGAGTACGTGTAGCTGATAAGAGCTACGGCGCCGGCAACATTGTCCGCCGAGGCAAAGGTGTAAACGCCAACAGCAGAGACGGAATATTGCCCTACCACCGGCGCCGAGGCCACACGCGTAAATGGAAGCCCGGTGGCCGCGTAACGTACCCCCCAATCCTGCACAAAGACGCCGGAGTTCGGCGGCGTAATCGTCACCTGGAAAGGCGTAGCGGGGATGGCGTGGGATTCATCCAGAGACACCTGTTTCATGCCGGCGGGCATGGTCTGGCCGAAGAACAGGTCATTCAGCATCTTGCCGTTGATAGCAGCAAACTTGGATTTGCCGGTGATCTTGCATTTTCCCCGGGCCACAGCCTCGGGAAACTGTTTTTGTCCGTAAAGCTGTTTGACGTCGCCCGAGATATCGAGCGATACATCCTGCAGCGTTCCGAATTTCATGGGGGTGGGGTTGGCGGCGGTATTGCCGCCTACGGGAAAGCCCCACAAGGTGCCTGATCCAAATTCAAACATTTTTTGTTTCTCCTTTTGGGGAGCCGGCCCTGCACTCCCATAACTTGAATCCGCGGAATGACTGCGGTTTGTGAACTGAAGGTGGTGTCTAAGCGGTGGTGAGGATTTCTACCGGCACAATGGCGAGAGCCATGGAGCCAACGACGTTTTCAATGATCTCTATCTTTCCCTCAATGCGGCAGTGCGAAACCTTGCCGCCAAGCGACTGCGCAATCCCCGGCATCGCGCTGCGAATGGCTGCTTCCACGGCGTCCAGAAGCGAGTTCAGTTCGGTGGAAGGGACCGAATTGGGTTCGCTGTCGCCAGCGGTGTAAATCACAAGATCGACCGCCATTTTCGCGTGGATCGGCAAGCCGTTCACGCTGGTGCCGGTCAGCTCGTCCTTCTGCACCTGGTACAACGATGGACGGTCCGCAGGCGATATCTGCGACGGGTCCTGCCAGCGCCGGCTGACCGTTTTGAACGGACCAGCCGGCGTCAACAGGGCGGCCGATAAAGTGGAAAATAGCGCGGAATAAATCTGCTCTCGGGGAAAAATCACTCCGACACCTGAACTTGCTGGATTGCCTGCTCAAGCAGATCAGGCAACGCCTGTTGAAGATCGTTGATCGCCGGACGAAGATAAGGCCGCGGCTTTAAGTACGGACGACGGCCTTCTTTTTTCTTAAATGGCCCGGGCCGGCCGGCAAAGCCTCCGTATTCGTGTATGCGGGCGTACTTCAAATCCGACCCGATACTGACGGTCAGACTTTGGCCGTCAATCTTGGTTTCTATGGATTGCAGGACCGAATTCATCAGGTTGCCGCTGCGAGAGGTCAGCACATCACTGGGACTCCCCTTGCTCGCTGAACCGGAAAAATACTTTGGCACTGTGGTCTGCAATGATTGATAAATGAGCGGTTGCAATGCCTCATAAACCTGGGCCACCACGCGAGGCGCGAGTCCGGCAAGCCGCTGCTGAAGTTGCTGCACGGCTGAGTCGTCAATTTGAACGCTAATCACAGCGCCAACCTCCTGTACTGGCTGAAAACGGCCAGAGAGCGTGGCGGAACGTCGCCCATGTCGAACGAGACGTTTACCTGGCCGCTCATGCTGTTGGATTTCTCGCCGATGCGGACGCGCTGGCGATACGTAAGCGCAAATGCCTCAAGGACTGCCTGCTTCAAATCAAGCGGCACGCTCGGGTAGCCCGCCGAATACGAAAGCTGAACATTCTGCACGCCGCGGCAGAAGCGAAAGCCCCGCAGCAGGATGCGCCGGCCGTCCCACAAGTAGCCTGCGGTTGTAGGAGTGGTTGCCGCCTGAATGATCACGCCATCAATGCTGACGCTGCTGACAGAAATGATGGGGAAACTGCGCGGCAAGAGACGATCGGAACCGTTGCCGTCATAGTTTTCCGTCAGCGGACCGAGCACCGACGACAAAATGTGCGGACGATCGATGTACTGCAAAACTTGCAGGCTGGCATTGGTGATAAGGCTTTGCAGAGTGACATCGTCATTGTTGCCCTGGTTGGGCAGCCATGCTTTGAGTTCTGCAACGGTGCAAAGATCGTCAGGAGCGGCAGCCATGGGTTACCTCCAAAATGGTCAACACAAGGTCCCTCCTTCCTACTCGCGCGCTGATGACAACGCGCGCTCGCTTAACGGTCGTCGGGATGACCTGAGATTTAACGCACTTCTTTAAGAAGAGCGGTTTCAAAAGAAAAACAAATTGAGGAAAGGCAGCCTGGGCAGGGAACCACAGACTGCCTTTCTTCTCCTTCAAAAAACCTGCTGGTTGGCAGGCGAGGAGCATCAGCGGCGATTCGCGGGCAATCAAGCCGCCGATGAATCGTTTACCCGTTGGCCACGTTGGCAATCACGCCAAGCGAGAACGGTGCGCGGCAGACGAGGACTTCATCGGCATACACGCCATAGACATACTGGCGAGAAACCACGGGCCACTCAATCTGGTAATAATCCCGGCGGCAGCGGACAAAAGAAACGTTGTCCACGCCGGAAAGCGGATAAGGAATCTCCGAGCTGTTGAAGAAGATCGTTCCCGGAGCCAGATTTGGGTGGATGCGAATATCCAGGAACTGCTGCGTGAATTTGTTCCAGTACTTCGCGATACTTGCGCCGCCCAGCAGGGCCGGCTTGTCATCGTCCGATCCAGTGCCGCTCGGCAAGGTGAACCGGAACAGCGGCACGCCGCCGGAAGCCACAATCTTTTTGTTGATGTTGCGCGCTTCCTGCGAGTTCACCCAGATTTCCGTGGGGCTGAGTCGCTTGTTGTCCCAGAACCACTGCAACGCCGTGTCAATTTCCAGGATGCCATTGGACTGGTCGGCGGTGAGAGTGTTGCCGTCAAGCGAGGTGAAATAGCCGGCGCTGGACTTCAAAGCCTGCGTGAGAAATCCATCAAAGACCAGAGAGTTGGCTGATCCATCCGTGCTGGAGTTTGTGGCGTTGGCCAACTGCGTGCCGGCAACCGGAACGCTGATGGTGACTTTGTTCACCGTGGTGATGGTGTTCAGAGTCGCGGTGGCCGCGCTGGTACCGATATACCAGGCATATCCAGCCGCGCCTTTCACCGCAGGCACAGTGGCAACGACGGTCTGCTGTCCAGCAGTGGTCACGGCAGCCGAAGATGCAGCACTGATGGCGCTGGCGCCCGCTCCATACTGCGTGGAAGTGCCATCAATGTTAACGCGCGTGACCTGACCGTAAGGCACGCCACTGATGGACACAGTGGAATTGGCAAGCGCTCGCGCAGTGAGAGCCGTCACGAAAACAAGCAAACTCAATCCCGAGCCGAGTGTTCCGCCGTTGGCCAAAGCAACGGTCGGCGCAGTAGGCGTTCCCAAAGGCATTGAGGCATTGCCGTTGAGAATCACGTTCTCTTCACCGATCATGACCGCGCGCAGCAATGACTGGACAAGCGTGGCTTTGTTATCGAACTCTTTGCCGCCGGACCAGACAGCTTCCCAGTCGATGGAAGCTTCAAGTCCGAGGCCCGCATAAGACGCGATGTAATCCTGCTCAGTGACGCTCATTTCCGCTGAGCGCCGGCCTGGAGCAACGCCGAGTTCGAAGCCCTGCGTGTTGACGCCGGTGATCGCCTTCCAGCGCGTCGCAAGATCGCCACGGTCGCTCACTTGCCGAGGCAGGCGGTTACGCAGCGGCGTGATGACCGGATAAAGCTGAAGCGCCGGCCCGCGCAGATCAAACGCGTTCAAATTGCCAGCCACGCCGCTGATCGTGGACTGGCTAATGGTGGTTTTGTTCAAGGAGGACAGGTCCGCCTTGTTGAGCAGATCGAACGTCTGCTGACTGAGATCGCCAAACATTTTCTGGTTCCTTTTCTCCGCTAGAGAATTGCGGTTGTTGAGGTGAATTCCATACCTCAGCGGCTAAAGCCTGGCAAAATGCTGGCCATAACCGTAGGCATAAAATGCCTGCTCCACCCCGGCGCTGGATATAACGCAAAACCGGAGTGGCCGAGAAAGCAGCTCTTTAGCGCAGATATACGGAGGCAGGCTGCGGTTGCTGCAGCGTACGCTTGAGCAGCTCATGGACGCTGGCTTCGCCGGCAGACTTGGCCAGAGCGGGACGCGCGTCGTCTTCTTTGGTTACGGTTTTAGTGGGCACGCCGGTGCGCGCAACACGCACTGAGGATTCCTGCGGCGAGACGAG
>JBARNL010000387.1:0-2089 GCA_049802955.1 Candidatus Angelobacter sp. | reverse complement strand
ATTCACGGCCGCGCGACGCGGATTCGCGATGGGCGACGGATCATCGTCGGCGTACATGTCGCTATAGATGCTGAGCCAGTTCCGCAATCCCGGGATGCGATAGGAGAAATCGAATCCGGATTTACGGTCTCCTGGGTCATTTCGATTTCCGAAACCAGCGCTTTGGGCATTGGTGCTGCTCACCGAAAAGAAGTTGCGCAACAGGCTATGAAGGGTAAATGGATGCCCCTGGCCCGCCCAAATGGCAGCGCGAGTGAATCCAACCTCAAGGTTCTTTGTGGGATGAAAGCTGATCTTCTGCAAGTTAAAGAATGGCTGAGCAGGGAATTGATGGCCTGACAACCTGGAAAATAAAACCTCGCCACGAACTGGCCCGAGCCAATGCAGGAAACCTGGCAGTTCGAGCGGGCTGGTGCGAGAAAGGCGCAGCATATACATAGGATCGGCATTGTCGCTGAGCATGAGCGGTCCCGCTTCAGTTGGGCCCAGCCAAAGGCTCTGCTTGCCGAAAGTAACGGAATATTCCCCCAGCCTAACTCCAGCATACATTTCCATGGCATGAAAGCGGTCAACGGTATCGATTGACGACGCGGGCTGCACCGGGTTGGCATCAACGTTTGCGATCAAAGTTCGCTGTGCGCCGGTCAAAGGGCCTCGTCCGGGCGCGTGCTGATATTCTCCCTGGGCATAGAAAAAGAAGCGACCTGCCACGGCGCTTGCTGTGCCACCCACGATGGTATTGGCGCCCTCATCGTACGGGCGGCCGAAATCGTTCCATAAAGTTTGACCAAAGTGGTAACTGTCACGGAGTGGTGTGCCAGAGATCTGGCCATAGCGTGCATAAACAGAATCAATTTGCGCGGAATAGTAGTGGTGATCGTCAGCTTCGAATTCCCGCAGAAGGGCCTGAATCATTTGCGTGACGTCAGAAGGCGGAGTCGAACGGCTGGCAGCCTGTGCGGCTTCGTGCGTTTGCCTGACACATTCGACGCGGGTCCAGGGTTCAAGTCCGATGAATTGCGATTGAATGTAGCCCAGGGCAGCCAAATGCTTTAAGGCGGGATACACCCAGCTATCAAGAGGAACAAAAGGCGATCCAAGCTTGCCTGAAAGGTCTTCGTTCTTTTTGGATTCAGGGGCCGTAGGCTGCTGAGAGAGTCCGTAAGGTCCCGTGACGATAAGCAGAAGTATGAGTGATGCTGTGCCGAATAATAATGAACGGATTTTCATGACATGAGATGAGTGGAAAGCCAATGTAATCAGATAAGGAAAGTGCCCGGCCCGCAAATCAGTCATTCCCACTGGAAGCGCCGGCCAGCCGATGACCAGATGGCAAAGGATCTTCCTGAAAAATCCGGAACTGGGAATCCGGGTCAACTATGATTTGATTGGGGATCGTTTCCAATGTACGGACTACGAATAATGGCTTCGCTGCACCAAGGATACAGTTTTCAACAGCGATACCCAGAGATTTATGCAAGCTGCCTGCGAGCAGATCAGTATCCATCAGCCATCCCCCAACGATCGGCCGATGAAGAGATATCGTGCCCACCAGGCCATGCGTTGGCGTGCTTAGGTCTGAAGTAAAAACCATCTTGCCATCATATCCATTTTTCCAGAGGCGTTTGATAGGCCTGTTCCACGGGGAATACTCTTTTGACTGGCCGAAAATATCCGTATTGAGCAGAATTTCAAATCCATCAAAATCCGATTTTAGGCACCGTTCCAACAGGGATAGGACACGATTGAAATCGCGGACCGTTTCCAGTTCAGCCGCCGTCTTGCGAACGGCAATATCGCGCGCGAACACGCGTCTCTGCTGCCCGATGCGTTTCCATATCCGTTGAAACTCCGCGAACTCGTGATAGCGGAGCTTGCGAAGACCAAAAAACAGCACCAGTAAAAGTACGCCCGCCACAGGGAGGAGCATAAGATTTGAGGGGTGCAACAGAGAGAGGCTTAGGACGGCGCATCCGGCGGAAACTCCGTAAAGTATCCAGACGGCCTGCCGTTGAGTTAATCCTAATTCCAAAAGCTTGTGGTGGATGTGTTCCTTATCGGCGCCAAAGAGGGAATGGCCGCTCAGAAA
>JBARNL010000386.1:0-1834 GCA_049802955.1 Candidatus Angelobacter sp. | reverse complement strand
TGACCGCTGACGTGCGGCGCCCACCGTTCGGGACAACGAAAAGCCGGCTGATCCAGGCTGGCCCTGAACAGCAGCACATCGCCTTCAAATCGACCGGACGTAAAAGAATGAAGAAGCGACATGTTCTTCATAGCAATCCTCAACATACGACGAATCTGTTGGGTATCGAACAGGCCAATAACGTGCCCTTTGCGCTTCGCCAATTCTGCGACAGTAGATAAATC
Source organism: Candidatus Angelobacter sp. (assembly GCA_049802955.1). Lineage (GTDB taxonomy): Bacteria > Acidobacteriota > Terriglobia > Terriglobales > Acidobacteriaceae > Angelobacter. The sequence goes on along the minus strand of JBARNL010000386.1, from coordinate 1,610 downwards.
GAGCGGCCTTCCCGCAAGCTCCAAAGGATCCAGACCCAGTAGAACAACGAAGCTTTCAATCAGTTCTGGCTCTTGTAATTCCTCCAGTTTCGCTGACATAGCCGCCATATCTAATGGTAGCGGTGGATATGCATCAAGAAGCGCCAGCATGTTCACATCTTGCTTCTGCCGCTGTAAAAGGCAGGCGATGTGATGCGCAACTATCCCGCCAAAAGACCACCCAAGCAGGTGGTAGGGGCCTTTCGGTTGAATTCGACGAATCACGGCAAGATATTTCTCTGCTACGTCCTCAAGACGTTCAGGAAGACCAGATTCATCAGCAAGTCCGGGTGACTGCAAGGCATAGAGCGGCCTCTGGGCAGCAAGCTCCTGCATAAGCCCCACATAGCTCCAACCCAGCTCCGTTACTGGCGGCAAACAGAACAGCGGTTCCAGAGCACCGTCAGGATTCCACACAACAAAGCTGTCCGTGGGATTTTCAAAGGAGACACCAATCGCAAGATGTTGAGCCAATTCTTCAACTGTGGGATGCTCAAACAACATTCTGACGGGTAGATTGATTCCGAGACTCCGCCGTATTCTGCTAATTACTCGTGTCGCCATCAGAGAATGTCCGCCCATGGCAAAGAAATTGTCGTCAATACTTACTCGTTCAACGCCTAATGCTTCGGCAAAAACCGTAGATAGCATTCGTTCCTGAGAGGTCCGTGGCGGTTTCCATGAGTTCTTACTCATGGACTCCGGCGCGGGAAGAGCTCTGCGGTCCAGCTTTCCGGTTAATGTCAGCGGCAAAGATTCCATTAGCACATACGCCCCTGGCACCATGTATTCCGGCAGCTTTTCTGAGAGCCAATGCCGAAGTTCAGGTATCAAGCTTTTGGCCAGCCTTGGCTTTAGAGGATCGTTGACGTGAGCTTCCAACTTATCTGAGACCACAGCATCCCCTGGAAATCTCACCATCATGTCAAGTTTTGTGTCCATACCAGGGACACATTTGCGGAACAGCAGATCACAAGCCCCAACTTCCTGGGACCAGCGGATCTCCAGACGGTAAGGCAAGCCTTGTTCCAGCAACCAGATATCCTCCAACTCGATGGCACATAGCGGCTCGTTTTCCATCTGTTGCCGCAAGTCGCCTGCGGTTGCCGGCCGATCCTTTGAAGTTAGAATTCGGACTGCCGCAGCATTCCGCTGTAAACGAGAGTTGGGCACGCCAGCGACTCCCAGCAGGGCCGGCTGCTCTCGGCTCAAGATTTCCCGCAGCCGATCTAAATTCAAACTCTGGTCCTTCCAACTCAGCCACTCGCATTCCAGAAGCGGCACAGGCTTGCCTACGTGGAGCACGACATCATACCGGAAACACGTTAGTTCATTGCGGCCCCGGCCTCGTTTCAAATTGATTTCCACGCAGCTGATTTGTGGCAGCCGCCGCGGCAAACGGATGAAGAACCCCGGAGAGACTACCAGTTCGCTTTCCTCGCGAATCTTTTTTTGGACGCGCCGCCACAGCGCGTCACAGCTGAGGGAATCCGGTGCCTGATATAGTTGAACGGAGGTATTGAGTACTTCCAACAACTCAAGATTGCGTACGTCTCCGATGAATACTGTAC
>JBARNL010000385.1:0-2948 GCA_049802955.1 Candidatus Angelobacter sp. | reverse complement strand
GCTGTAAGCCTGATTGCACCAAGCCCAGCTGCGCCCCGCACAATTGCGCAAGGCACGCTCGCGGAGACGCGTGCCAGCACAACAAAAGTTTACTTTCGTGAAATTGCCGAAGCCGAGATTCAGCAGTATGTGGCCGGCGGTGAGCCAATGGACAAAGCCGGAGCATACGCCATCCAAGGCGGCGCTTCACGCTGGACCGACCGCATCGAGGGGGAATTTTCCAATGTGGTGGGATTGCCTCTGCCTTTGGTGACAGAGATGTTAAAAATTACCGGGTTAATGAAAAGTTGATTATTTCTTTTCAGCAGGCGTAGCGCCCTGCTCGCCATCTTTCATTGCGCCCTTGAAATTCTTGATTGCGTCGCCCAGGCCTTTGCCCAAGTCGCCCAGCTTGCTAGGACCAAAGAATATCAATGCGATGACCAAAATGATCAGCAGTTCAGGTACACCAAGTTTTCCACCAAACATTGTTTTGCTCCGTCCAGGAAACGCCTTTAAGCAGGCTTCCGTGGGTTTGTTGTTAGATTCAAGATGATTGTAGGGCAACCAAACAGGCGAGTCAAAGAAACATTGAAAACTAAGGACTTTAAGTAACTCAGTCTTAAGTTCTTTAATAAATCCTTATGATTCATAGACTTTGGACCAGGCTCGCCAGTAAGGCCGTCCGTTGCGGCAGCTCCTGGATTAGAACGGACTCATTAGAAGCATGGGCCCCTTCGCCCAGCGCGCCCAGTCCGTCCAGCGTGGGAATGCCCAGCGCGGAAGTAAAGTTTCCGTCTGATCCGCCGCCGGTGGAAGACTCCTCTAGCTTCCATCCGATTGTTGCGGCAATCTCTTTGGCCAGATTAAACAGCCGCACCGTCCCTTCCGTCCGTTCCATCGGCGGCCGATTGATGCCGCCACTCAGCTCAATGCTGCAGTCCGGATCAAAGGGCTTGAGCGCGGCAAATTTTTGTTGTAGTTCCGCAGCGTCAGCCGCGCGGGCAATGCGCAGATCGACTTCAGCCCAGGCTTCAGCAGCGATCACGTTGCTGCGTGTTCCGCCCTGCATCACGCCGGGGTTCACCGTAATTCCACGGGAGAGGTCCGTAAATTTCACGATCTCCAGAAGCTGCCGCGCCAGCTCAACAATGGCGCTGCGGCCTTTTTCAAAGTCCACGCCAGAATGCGACGCCCGGCCGCGAACGCGAACAGTGATATCGCCCACGCCCTTGCGCGACGTTTTTAAATGCCCTTGCGGTCCCTGCGAAGGCTCCAGCACTAGCACCGCTTCACAGTCTTTCGCTGTGGCTTCAACAATGGGCCGTCCGGTAGTGCTGCCAACTTCTTCATCGGTATCCAGCAAGATGGTTACAGGGCGGTGCGCCGCTCCGAATTCTTTCAGCGCGCGCAGAGCAAAAACCATCATGGCAATTCCGGCTTTCATGTCATATACTCCGGGACCAAACGCGCGGCCATCTTGAATTTGAAAAGGCATTTTCGCCAGAGTGCCCATCGGCCAGACCGTATCAAAGTGTCCCAGCAGAAGCACGGGCTTGCTGGAAGCTCTGTCGGAAGCTTTGTCGGAAGCTCCGCCGGAAAATTCCGCTTTCAAATGATTGCCGGCTTTTTTCTCCGGATAAAACGTGACCTTGCCGCCTAGCCGCTCAAAGGCTTCACCCAGGAATGCGCCCATGCGGTCAACCGCGGCTTTGTCGTCACTGGGCGATTCAATCTCCACCATCTTCCGCAGCAGTGAAAGCATTTCGCTCTCATGCTGCTGGCAGAAAGCAAGGTGGGCAAGAGCGGATTGGCTGTCGGTTTTGGTCGTCATATTTAGATGATAAATGCTCGTTACTCTCCCGATTTCCCGATTCCCCCGATGTCCTGATCTTCCCTAATTCGCGCTTTCCTCCTCCACTTCTTCTTCCTCATCGCTTTCCTCTTCCATTTCCTCGTCGATCTCTTCCTCTCCTTCTTCCGGCTCAAAATTTACCTTGCCCACGTTGGTCATCGCCACTTGTAGAACGTAGGCCAGCTTTGTGGCCACTTTTTCGTCCAGTGTGCCATCCACCAGGCCTTGCGCTGTTTTGTTCAGCGCCACCTGGATTGAGTTCGCATCGTCCAGCGCCGGCAGGCTGAACTTCGTCGGACGCGTCACCTCCATCGCCAGGTGCATGCAGCAATATTTCTGCCCTCGTACCTTCGGTGCCCGGCAGGGCTTCCCGCCGCTTCTCGGATACTCGCATCGCGGCGCACGGTTCGCCTTCTCCAGATTGTCCCGTAGCATCGTGAACACGTCGTGCCGCTCGCCATCTGCCAGCTTGGCCGCCGTCTCTATCGCCGGATTTTGCTCCACCAGCTTCTGGCATGCGGCAAACGTCTCGCCCAATTGCGTAAACAGCCGCGCCGCCTCGGTTTTGGGCCATTGTTCCTTCAGCTCTTCTTCCTCCTCCCGCCGCCGGCGCTCGTCCCGCATATTGTCCACGGCGGTGTAGTCCTCGGTGGTCTTGGCCTGCTGATATATTTCCCATTCCTCGTCCGTATAATTCATGTAACCGTCTTCTTCTTCTTCTTCTTCTTTGGCCATTCCTTCCTCCTTTTCCTTTATGCTCAGAGCATCTTGGAGCCCTTCCGCTCACCCCGATGACCTGATTTCCCGATTTCGCGCGATGTCGGCGATAGGCGCGCTCTGCGCGCCCCCCTCCCTTTTTCCGTCTTTTGTTGCAAACAAAGCCACTTCCTCCATTCGACCCACGCATGGCCCAGGCGTGATCCTTGCGCCACGCTTGGGAGACGCTTGGGTGACCCTTGGGTCACCCAAGGGTCACCCAAACCCAATCCCAAACCCAATCCCAATCCCAAATGCCCCGGCTGTTCCGATTCCCCGATTCCCCGATGAACCGATCTCCCGATTCCTGTAGCCTCTCAGCCGTCGGCTGATGGGTCGTAGCCCAAAAACACGAACA